>NZ_JACJSP010000012.1 GCF_014698235.1 Limnothrix sp. FACHB-406
TTGACACTTGCCTATGGCGAGTATTACCTGATCACCTCAACAGAAGTGCAACCCATTCAGTCCGAAAACCAAGGGCGGGTGGTTGCCTTAGATCCCGGTGTCCGCACATTCATGACCTTCTTTGCTGAGTCATCCTATGGATGGATTGGCAATGACTCGAACTTGCTGATTCAAAAGCTGTGCTTCAAGCTGGATCGCCTGATTTCCAAAATCACCAAGGCTAAGTCAGCCCAGAAGCGCCGCTTCAAGAAAGCCGCCGATCGCCTACGTTCTAAGGTGCAACACCTGGTGAAAGAACTTCACCACAAAACCGCACGGTTTCTGACTGAAAACTTTGATGTGATCTTACTGCCCAGTTTTGAATCATCTCAAATGGTGAGCAAATCACGTCGAAAGATTAAGTCGAAAACCGTGCGGCAGATGTTGACCCTATCGCATTACCAGTTCAAGAAACATCTGGAATGGAAAGCTTGGGAGTTGGGCAAGATTGCCTTGACCGACATCAACGAAGCCTACACGTCCAAAACCGTTTCATGGACAGGTGAAATCGTCAAGATTGGCGGCTCTCGGATCATCAAGTCGAAAGTTGATGGGCGGTCAATGAATCGGGATCTCAATGGTGCTCGTGGGATTTTCCTGCGGGCATTGGTTGATACGCCTTGGTTGAGAGACCATCTCAACTTATGCATTTGTTAGCATCCGTTAGCAAAAAAGTATCGGTCGCAATTCACAGTTTTTAGTTTTTAGTTTTTAGTTCCAACAATCCCAAGGAATGGCAAAGCAATGGCTAACCACTTTCCCCATGATTTGAGATATAGCGACTCCCATGAGTATGTCCGGGTTGAAGGCGACGAGGCCACGATGGGGATCACGGATTTTGCAGCCGACCAACTGGGCGATGTGGTGTTTGTGGAACTGCCATCCGTAGGACAAAGGGTTGAGGCCGGTGACTCGGTGGGGTCGATCGAGTCCGTGAAGGCCGTCAGCGAGCTATATGCCATGGTGTCCGGGGAAGTGGTGGCAACCAATAACGAGATGGATAGTTCTCCAGAGTTGGTGAATGAGGATCCCTATGGGGATGGATGGCTGGTGAAAATTCGGATGAGCAATCCGCAGGAACTGGATCGAGCAATGACGGCGGATACCTACTCCAGATTGGTATCTGGGCAAGAGTAGGGGCCGTTACGAGGACTCGTTACTGGCGGGAGCGAGCGGCGATCAGGGCCTGTTGAGCGGTGCGCCGCAGCAGGTCGATCGCCGGGGACTCGGTGGCGGGCAGGTGGGCCAGATCGGCAATGGTTCCCGATCGGGCAATCAGGGCGGCGACGGTGCTGATCGCTTCGATCGCCCCCGCCGCGAGTAACAGCGCCCCTTGCAATTGGCCCTGGCGATCGTGCTGGATTTGGCAACGACCGGCCGCTAGGGCCAAGGCCGCGCTGCGCAGTTCTGGCCCTTCGCCACCGCCCACCACCGCCAAGGGCAGCGGCCCCCGCACGGCCCAAGGCTGCTGTTCATAGCGGATGCAATGGGGGCGTTGGATTGGGGTTTGCAGGCTGTTACGGATGATCAATTGGGCTTCGGTGGCGGCGATCGCCCCAATCGGGTGGCCTCCCAGCAGGGCCCCGCAGCCATATAGTTCTGGCGCGAGGGGCAATTGCAACCGGTCATTGGCGGGCCAATCGCCAATCCCGATCGCCCGGGAACAAAGCCGCTCAAACCCCTTGGGCAAGAGAGCTTGATAGTTACCGTCCGTGAGCAAGCAATCCACTTCCCGGGCCCGATCGCCAACTTGAATCCAGGTTTGTCCCTCCAACACTTTGCACTGTTGGGGGGCAGCCCGCAAAATCACCTCGATCGCCTGGGCTTCCAGTTCCGCTTGCAACCATTCGGCCGCGGCCACCGGTAACCCTCCCAAGACCCGATCGCCCGCCGCCGCCAAGGTCACTTGGGCCCCCAATCCCCGGAGTACCTGGGCCAGTTCGATCGCCATGGGACTGTCGGCGGTGACCAACCAGCGCTCGCCGGGCCGCACCCCCCGATGGGCCAATTGGGCGATCGTGTCCGGAGTGTAGGCCGTCACGGGGGCCTGCTCTGTCCACAGGGGCACGGTCGATCGGCCCGGCAACGCCAACAGACAACGCCGCCCCGCCAACAGGCGATCGCCCAATTGCACCCGCCACTGGTTCCGGTGTCGCATCAGTAACCCATCGCCCACCAGGCAGTCCACCCCACCCGCCGCCAAGGCAGCCCGTTGATCGCCCCAGAGGCGATCGTGCCATTGGGCCTGGCGTTGCAGCGATCGCCAATCAATCGTCCCGGCCGCCAGGGCCGCCCCTTGACTCACCAGCAACTCAGCCCAAGGGCGCGTTTCCGGTTCCAACGGCTCAATCAGCGCCACCCGCAACCCCGATCGGGTCGCCTGTTGGGCCGCCAGCCGTCCGGCCGCGGTTCCGCCCAAAATGATCCAATCGTGTTGTTCGTAGCAGGCTGCCATAGGGGGTTAAGGAACGACTGTGCCAAGGACGTGGGCCGATGATGATGTCAAGGATGCAAAAGGATGCGATCGCCCAGGATGATGCATTCAAAACTTGTTTGAGCTTTTGTCTGGGCTTTTATTTGGGCTTTTGTCTGGGCTTTTATTTGGGCTACTGACTACGCTACCAATTGAGCGACTGACTAAGCTACCGATGATTTGCTCAGGGATTCGCCAACAATGGGATGCGCATCATAGGCTATATGAGAACACATCCTTAGCCTTTTTTTGGCGGCTCCCGACTGTCTAATTTTCCCATCTATCTATTTCCATTCAATCTCAGCAAAGACTTTGGAGAGGTTTCATGCCCTGGAAATCTGCCCCCTACGAATCAGTTCGGAAAGCCATGAATCCCGGCGATATTGTTGCGTTTTCGAGCAATGTGGGATTTTCATCGCTGATTAAGATGGCCACGCGATCGAACATCACCCACATTGGCATTGTTTTTCAAACCAAACTCTTTATCTATGGAGAGGCCCAAGAGGGATTCTTTAATCAGGTGATGGAGTCCACCGTGGCCAGCGGGACGAGGGCCGGGGTAATTGCCAATCGGTTGAGCGATCGGGTGAAGTTTTATCCAGGAGATATGTGGTGGTTGCCCCTCAGACAGGACGTGCGCGATCGCATGGATTTGCGAGCTTTTTATAATTTTCTGCTCCATCATGAGCACCGTTCCTATGACATTGCCCAGGCAATTCGCTCCGCCTTTGATTTGCCCAGCAATTTACCGATTCCTGGGAAATTAACCCGTAATGCGGAAGATTTTTCACGGTTCTTCTGTTCAGAATTGGCGGCGGCGGCCCTGGAAGCCAGCGGGGCGATCGGGTCGATTAATGCTTCGGAAGTGACCCCGATCGACCTTTGTATGTTCTCAATCTACGAAGATGATTATTATCAGTTGAAGGGGCAAAAGAAACTGATCAGTGGCTATAACACCCTGAATCCTAATGGTTGGGGACAGGAGTAAGGTAATTTACGCTCGTAATTTACTCGTGTCTCCCTGTTCGACTGGCTGCACCTGAGTTGGCGCGAGCGTATTACTCGATCGCGCAATACTTAGGCAGCCGAATCGCTGCTTGATCGCCCGTTGAACAGTTCCAACACCTCGCGGCAGTAATGCTTAATTCGATCGGCCGGTTCGGCGCGGGGTTGGCTGTCGCCCTCAAACTGCCAGGCCTCGATCGTGGAGAAGCGCCACTGTTGCCCCCGATGGTCGTAGCCCGCCACCTCCACACCGATCGCCCGTTGGGTGTCTTCCACCGGATCCGCAAAAAAGCGCACTTGCACCAGCAAACTGCGGCAGGCACAGGCGCGGCTGTAGCCCGGGAAGTGAAACCCAATGTCGATCGAGTCTGGATCAACGGTGGCGCGGGTTTCTGCATCATTGAGCCAAGGTTTCAGATCCACGCGCACATCGGGAAAAGCGATGCGAAACAAATTCACCGCAGCCGCGATTTGGCTGGCTAGGGCGATCGAGTGGGCACGTTCGGCGGCGTTCACGCAACTCCTCCGGGCGAAACGGGCGATCGGCCTGCGGGCCAGGGCCGGCGGCGGGGCAATGGCGCTAAACCCCGACTCAGGGCCATGAAACCCGCATGGATTAACGTCGTTTCATCATAATGTACGAATCCCAACTGCAAAGGAATGGTTGCTACCAATGCCGAGTCCTCGCCGTGCTGCTGACGATCGCCCCGATCGCCGTGTGGTCTATTCGGAATTTGGCGATGCGGTTAATCCAGACGCGATCGCTCGGGCGGTTCCTGACCTGCCGCCCAATCAACAAAACCTGAAAGTGCAACTGTCCCGCAAAGGCCGCGGCGGCAAAACCGTCACGGTCATCAGTGGTTTTCAGCACAAGCCCGAGACGCTACAAGCCCTGCTGAAAACCCTGAAAAACCGCTGTGGAACCGGCGGCACAGTCAAGGACAACAATTTGGAAATTCAAGGAGATTATGCCGATCGGCTGGTGGCGTTGCTGGTGGAACAGGGCTATAAAGCCAAGCGCAGTGGTGGATAAATTGGCTTGAATTGATTGCTTGAATCAATCGGCTTGAATCAATCAACTTGGATTAATCAACTTGGATTAATTGACCGGAGTAAATCAATCGGCTTGAATTAATCGGCCTGAATTAATTGGCTTGAATTAATCGGCTTGAATCATACGCCCTTTCCCTTCGCCCCTCGCCCTTGCCATGTTGTCCGCTGATTCGTTGCCCAATTCCTTCGGCTTGCTATTCGATTTGGATGGCACTTTAACTGAAACCAATCCCTTGCATTACCGAGCTTGGGAACTGGTTTTGGCGGAAGTGGGCTATGACCTCACGCCCACGATTTATGAACAGGTCATCAGTGGCCGAACCAATGCCCAAATTGTGGTGGATTTGTTGCCCAGCTATTCCGTGGCGGAGGGAGCAGCCCTGAGCGATCGCAAGGAAGCGCTGTTTCGGCAGTTGGCCCCCGACTTGGAACCGGTGCTGGGGTTGCCTTTGCTGCTGAAAGCCCTGGAGCCTTGCCATCTGCCGATGGCGGTGGTGACCAATGCGCCCAAGGACAATGCGATCCACATGCTGACAGCCTTGGGGCTGCGGGAACGGTTCGCAACGGTGGTGCTGGCGGAGGAAGCGCCCCCCGGCAAACCGGATCCCGCACCCTACCGGTTGGGGTTGGAACGGTTGAACCTGGCTGCCAGTGGGGCGATCGCCTTTGAGGATTCACCCCCCGGAGTGCGATCGGCGGTGGCGGCGGGGATTTTCACCGTGGGTCTGAGCACCACCCACGCGCCCGAGGAACTGACCCAAGCCGGGGCCTCGTTGGTGATTGAAAACTTTACCGATCGACGGCTTTGGCAACTGTTGCGATCGCGCTTGGGAGATGAGGCGATCCCGCTTTCGGCTGCATCCACCGTTTAACCCCAATCTCCCTTACCGTTGCGCAACCCTCAGCCCTATGGATCCTCAGCCGATCACTGAATTGGGAAGCCATCGCCCGATCGATTTCCCCAACGGTTTGCCCCAACTGGATTTGTTAGCGCGGGCCTTGGCCTTTGCGGCCACAAAGCATCGACACCAACGGCGCAAGGATCGAGCGCGATCGCCCTATATCAATCACCCGATCGCCCTGCTGCGGGTGCTGGTGCATGAGGCCCAAATTACGGATCCTCAAGTGTTGGCGGCGGCCCTGCTCCACGACACGATCGAGGACACAGACACCACCGCTGCCGAATTGGTCACCCACTTTGGCCCCGAAATTGCCGCCCTGGTGCAAGAGGTGACGGACGATAAGCGATTGCCCAAGGCCGAGCGCAAGCAGTTGCAAATTGACCATGCGCCCACCTTGAGCGATCGAGCCAAGTTGGTGAAATTGGCGGACAAAATTTGCAATTTGCGAGATGTGGATCAGTCGCCCCCGGAGCGCTGGTCGATCGCCCGTCGCCAGGCCTATTTCGACTGGGCTGAACAGGTGGTGACTGCCTTGGGGCCAATGCCGCCGGCCCTGATGGAACCGTTTCGCGCCATTTTGCAAACCGGCCGCGCCCATTTGGCCGCCCCAGCGGCCGATCGCCCCTTGCGGCTTTATTGGGCTGGGCCGCTGTTTTCCTTGGGAGAACGTTGGCTGAATCAAACCTTGGCCGAGGAACTGCAAACCTTGGGCTATCCAGTCTTTTTGCCCCAGGCGGCATGTGCGGGCCTCAGTGATCCGCAGGCGATTTTTGAACGCTGTCGATCGGGGCTGGATCAGGCAAACGCCGTGATTGCCGTGTTGGATGGGGCCGATGCGGACTCGGGAACCTGTTGGGAATGTGGCTATGCGTTTGCGCGTCAGTTACCGATCGTGGCGCTGCGCACG
This sequence comes from Limnothrix sp. FACHB-406, assembly GCF_014698235.1. Classification (NCBI taxonomy): domain Bacteria; kingdom Bacillati; phylum Cyanobacteriota; class Cyanophyceae; order Pseudanabaenales; family Pseudanabaenaceae; genus Limnothrix; species Limnothrix sp. FACHB-406. The sequence continues at coordinate 6,380 of NZ_JACJSP010000012.1, forward strand.
GATTTTCGCGGTTCTGGTGATGCGGGCGGCTTCAACGCCATGCTGCTGGGAACGGCCCGATCAGTCATTGCGCTCACGGATCCGGCCGCCGACTTGCCCACGGTGCGATCGCGCTTGGTGGCGGCGGTTGAAGCCTTAGTGCCGCTGAATTAAGGGTTGATTTAACTGATCTGATCGATCAAGGCCGTGACGCGATCGCGAATTTCGTCGCGCACCCGCCGAAACACCTCGATCGGCTGGCCATCGGGATCGTCCAGTTGCCAATCCTCAAACCGTTCCCGCAGCACCCAGGCTTCCGGCAAATTCACCCCGCAGCCACAGAGGGAAATCACGCCGTCGAAGTCTTCGGGGGCAAATTCGGCCAGGGCGTTGGAGGTTTGGTCGCTGATCTCAATTCCCGCTTCCGCCATCACCGCGATCGCCGTGGGATGCACCCGGCTGGCTTCCAGACCGGAACTCACCACCCGAATTGTGCCCGCTCCCAGGGTTTTCGCCCAGCCTTCCGCCATCTGCGATCGGCAAGAATTGCGCCGACAAACAAACATCACCGATTTCATAAAGTCCTCCTGTAGGGGCGCAACGCTTGCACCCTTGGCTTGCGCCCTTGGCCTGGGCAGAAATCTAAAATCCGACGCAACGCGGATCGAGCAACGTGGCCTTTTCGGGCGATCGGGGGAACCAGTGGGCCGTGCGCCGACAGCATTCCACCAGCAACAACATCACCGGCACTTCGATCAACACGCCCACCACCGTCGCCAGGGCCGCCCCCGAGTTCAAACCAAACAACATCACCGCCGTGGCGATCGCCACTTCAAAATGATTGCTCGCACCGATTAAAGCCGCCGGGGCCGCATCTTCATAGACTAATTTCAGGGGTTTCGCTAAGGCATAGGTAATCCCAAAAATCGTCAGCGTTTGAATCAGTAACGGCACGGCAATTAGGAAAATATGCAGCGGATTATTCACGATTAGCTCTCCCTTAAAGGCAAAGAGCAAAATCAGGGTTAATAACAATGCTGAAGTGGCGATCGGGCTGAGGTAGTGCAAAAATTTTTGCTCAAACCAATCAGCTCCCTTGTATTTAAAAATCCAGTGGCGTGTGTAGATTCCCGCTGCCAAGGGTAAGCCCACATAGATCAACACGGACAGGGCGATCGTGGCCCAAGGAACCGCCAAATCATTGGCCGCCAACAGCCACCGTCCCAAAGGCGCATAGAGCAGCAGCATGGTCAGCGAATTCACCGCCACCATCACCAAGGTGTGGCCCTGATTGCCATAGCAGAGATAGCCCCACATCAACACCATGGCCGTGCAGGGCGCAATACCTAACAAAATTGCCCCGGCAATGTAGGAATCTGCTAGGGCGATGGATGTGCCACGCAATAGCTCGGAACCTTGGATCAGTGGGCGGAACCAATGGCCTAAAAATAGTTGAGCAATCGCGATCATCGTGAAGGGCTTAATCCCCCAATTCACCACCAGGGTCAGCAACACCGGCTTGGGCGATCGCATGGCCCGTTTAGCCTGGGTGAAATCGATTTTCACCATGATCGGATACATCATGAAAAACAGGCAGACCGCGATCGGGATTGACACCTGATGCACCGTCCAGGCATCCAGGGCGATCGCCACATCGGGAAACAACCGCCCCAACAGAATGCCGACCCCGATGCAGACCAGCACCCAAACGGTCAGATAGCGTTCAAAAAAACTGAGTTGGCCGCCCACATTCGGGGCCTTGGCACTGGGATTGATGGTCATAACACCTCGCGATCGGGCAATGCGCACCGATTTCCCCCGATCGCCTCCATTGTGCCAGGAATAGTTCAAAAAAAATTGATGAATTCAAAAAAAATTGATTTGAAAATCTCCAGCTACCCAACCGAAGGGGCAAGGGGTTTAAACCCCTTGTCTGTGGGCACGGCCGGTCTGTGGGCGCGGCGAATCGCTAGGAACAGCAGGCGCGATCGCCCCCGGTAACCCAGCCCGCCAAACTCGCCAAATATTGCTCTAAACGCTCAAATCCCATCGAATTCAGCCGGTAATAGTTCCAGCGGCCGTCTTGGCGCACTTCAATCAAGCCTGCTTCCCGGAGCACCTTCAGGTGAAACGACAGCTTTGATTGACTAACCCCCAGCAGCTCGCAGAGGTCGCACACGCACAACTCACCCTGACGCAAATGTTCGATCGCCCCCAACCGAATCGGATCGCCCAGGGCATGGAACCCCGCCAGCAGGGTTGCTCGCTCCACCGTTTCCGCCCGTTCGATCGATTTCAGTGCCATTTTGAGGTTCCTTGGCCGCGCTCTTGCCCAGCCTAACGCCCCTTGGCCCAGGTTGCTCAAGAGTCCGAGGCGATCGGCAGCAAGTCCGCCAGGGGCCAAACGCAATCGGGAAAGGCGATCGGGGCGATCACTTGGGTGCGATCGAGCTGCATAACCAACCCATAGCCCGCCGAATTGGGATTGCGAAACACCCAGAGCCGATCGCCCGGCAAATCTAGCACCCAATAATCCGCCAAACCCGCTTGGGCATAGGCGCGGGCCTTGGTTTGGGTGTCGTAGGCGAGGGTGCTGTCCGCCACCTCAATCAGCCAATGAATTTCCGCTGGGGTTGGGTGATGGTCGGCATAGTCGAGGGGATGGGGCCGGACGATCGCCAGGTCGGGTTCGGGTTGGGATTGGTCATTCAGGGCGATCGGGTCTTGCAGCCGAATCAGCACCGTTTCGCCCAATCGCCGACCCAGCAGCCGCGCCAAACGACTCACAGCAGCGGCATGGCGGGTTCCCTTAGCAGCCATTTGAATCAGTTGACCATTCAGCAATTCAATATGTTCTTCGGGGCCAAAACAACCCTGATCAATCAGGCATTGATAGTCACGAACTTGCAGCGGTCGCAGGGTCAAGGGTTCAGCAAGGATCGGCGGCATAGGACAGGGCTATCGATCGGCTCGATCGGATTGTAGCCAAGGCTTAGGGGCGATCGGGGACGATCAGTTCTGATCTCCGCGCCTCATCATGGCCCGAATGCCCAACAGTGCTCAGGTCATACTCCAAATTTTATTTCGTGCTTAAATAGTTAGTACACGAAATAAATCACGCTTGCAGTTTTCCCATGAACGCCACCGCTCGATCGCCCCGTTCCGCTGCGCCTTGGCAGGAAATTTTGGCCCCCCATGGCTTGGGCTATCGGATTCGGCTGCTGTCGCAACTGATGGGACGGCGGTTTCAGGAGCTACTGGAGCCGCACGGTCTCACGCCGTTTCACTGGGTCGTGCTCTGTTGCCTGTGGGAACAGGACGGGCTAGCCACCTGCGCGATCGGCGATCGGCTGCGGCAGGTGGGCGGCACAATGACCGGCGCACTCGATCGCATGGAGGAGCGCGGCCTGATTCGCCGGGAGCGCGACTGCCACGATCGGCGCGTGTGGCGGATTTGGCTGACGGATTTGGGCTGGCAACTGTGGGAAATTTTGCCGCCGATCGCCATGCAGTTGCGCGAGGAAACCCTCCAGGGATTTTCAGATCAGGATCGTCAACTCATGTCCCGTTTGGTCGATCAGGCGATCGCCAATTTGATTCCACCCCCCTAAAGCCCTGGGTCAGAGAGTTAGTAGGGTGGGCCATGCCCACCACCCCCTAACCAAGACAGCATCGATCCTCCAAGCCATGATTACCCTCGCGCAAGCGGCGATCGGATGCGTTGATCGAGGTTATAGGTGGGCAATGCCCTACAAGTTACAAGCTCACTCACCACCACCCTCAAACCAGCCTTCAAGCGCCCCAATAGTACGCACACGAAATAAAAATACCCGTAATAGTTGGTCATCTCGCCCTTGAGCATTGGCCCCCGTTACGCCCAAACCCTTAGTCAGAGGTCAGGACTCGTGAAACCCCAGTTGATCAGCAAAGTCGATCGCAACGGCACCAAGCCGCCCGCAACGGCCACCGTGCTGGCCCCAGATCCAGAACCGATCGCCCCACCCGAGAGCACTGAGCCGATCGAGCCAGCAAGCGCCGCCCCCCCGATCGCGCCGCCCACCGCCGCCAAGCGCCGCCCGTACAAACTGGCGATCGCCTTGGTGCTGGTGGCCGCTGGGGCGATCGCCGGGGGCCGCTGGGCTTGGCAGTTTTGGCAATACGCCTCCACCCACGAGGAAACGGACAACGCCCAGGTGGCGGGTCATCTTTATCAAGTGGCCAGCCGCGTGCCGGGCACAGTCACGGCCGTGGCGATCGAGGAAAACCAGCATGTGACGGCGGGGTCAGTGTTGGTGCGCCTCGATCCAACGGACTACCAAGTGAAAGTGCAGCAATCCCAGGCGGCCTTGGTGGCGGCGCAACAGGATGCCCGGGCGGCCCAATCCTCGATCGCCCTGGCCGGAGCCAACACCGCCGCCCAACTGACCACGGCCAGCGGTGATCTAAACGATGCCACCGCTGCGATCGCCAATGCTGAAGCGGCCTTGAACGAAGCCACCGCAGGCGTACCCGTGGCGCGGGCGAATTTGGCCCAAGCTCAGGCGGCCTTGACCAAAGCCAAGGCGGACTACGATCGCTACAATGCGCTCTACCAAGACGGGGCGATCGCTGCCCAGCAACGGGATGCCGCCAAGGCCGCCTACGATGTGGCCCTGGCCCAAACCGCCGCCGCCCGCCAACAGGTGCAACAGGCGATCGCCCGAGTGGCCCAGGCCCGCCAAGGGGTCGATCGGGCCAAGGCCACCCGCCAATCGCGCCAGGGCGATCTGCAACAGGCCCGCGCCACCGGCAACCAAACCCAGGTCAACCGCGATCGCTACGCCGCCGCCACGGCCCAAATTGCCCGCCAGGCCGCCGACCTACGGGCCGCCCAGTTGCAGTTGTCCTACACCACGATCGCCGCTCCCGTCAGCGGCCGGATTGGCCGCAAATCCGTGGAAGTGGGCGCACAGGTGCAGGCGGGTCAACCGCTGATGGCGATCGTCGGCGATCAGCTTTGGATCGAAGCCAACTTTAAGGAAACCCAAGTACAGCGGATGCACCCCGGCGAAGCGGTCGAGATTCGGCTCGATGCCTTTCCCGATCGCCCGTTCCGCGGCCATGTGGAAAGCTTGGCCCCCGCCTCCGGCGCGCAATTTGCCCTGCTGCCCCCGGACAATGCCACGGGCAACTTCACCAAAGTGGTGCAGCGGATTCCCGTGCGGATTGCGATCGACCCCGACAGTTTGCGCGGCTACGAAGCCCAAGTCACGCCGGGGATGTCCGCCAATGTCAGCGTGGCGGTGCGCTAGGAGCCAGGCCCCATGAGCGCTACATCTAATCCCACGATCGCCCCGACCTATCCCACCGGCTGGCTGAAGTGGGCGATCGCCGCCACCGCTTCCCTGGGCGCAATCCTGGAAGTGATCGACACCAGCATTGTCAACGTCGCCCTCACGGATATCCAATCCAGCGTCGGAGCCACCCTCAGCGAAATCGGCTGGGTCGTCACGGGCTACGCGATCGCCAACGTGATCGTGATTCCCCTAACGGCTTGGCTGGGCGAAACCTTTGGCCAAAAGCGCTATTTTGTCCTTTCCTTGGCCGGCTTCACGATCGCCTCCATCCTCTGTGGCCTGGCCGGTAGTTTGCCCGAGCTGGTGGCCGCCCGCATCTTGCAAGGGTTGCTGGGCGGCGGCTTGCTGGCCAAGGCCCAATCGATTTTGTTTCAGAGCTTTCCGCCCGCCGAGCAGGGGTTGGCCCAAGCGGTTTTCGGAGTCGGCGTGATTACGGGCCCAGCGATCGGGCCGACCCTCGGCGGCTACCTGACCGATAACCTCGGGTGGCGCTGGATCTTTTTCATCAATATTCCCTTCGGCATCGCGGCGGTGGCGATGGCCCTGCTGTTTTTGCCCGCCGATCGCCCGCGCGATCGCTCCGGCCCAAGGCGATCGGTTGATTGGTGGGGCATTGGCCTGCTGACGATCGCCGTCGGCAGCCTGCAAACCTTCCTAGAAGAGGGCGAGCAGGACAACTGGTTTGAGTCCCCGACGATCGTGGCCCTAGCGATCGCCGCGATCGTGGGGTTGGGGCTGTTTATTTGGCGGGAGCTGACCGTGCGCCACCCGGCCGTGGATTTGCGCGTGTTGCGCCATCGATCGCTCGCGGCGGGCAGCATCTATTCCGCCGTGGTGGGCATGGGTCTCTATGGAACCTTGTTCGCCGTGCCGATTTTTGCCCAGAGCGTGTTGCACTACACCGCCCAGCAAACGGGCCTGTTGCTGCTGCCGGGGGCGCTGGCCTCCGCCGCCACGATGCTCATGCTGGGAAAAGTGAGCAGCTTGATCGATCCCCGCTGGGCGATCGCGGCGGGCAGCGTCATGACCAGCCTCGTGATGTTTTCCCTGGCGACCCTCAACCCCGACTCCAGCAGCGATTCACTCTTTTATCCGCTAATTTTTCGGGGCGTGGGCACGGTGATGATGTTTTTGCCCCTCAGCTTGGCGACTCTCGGCTCGTTGCCCCCGGCTGATATTCCCGCCGGGTCGGGGTTTTATAACCTGACGCGGCAACTGGGTGGCAGCATTGGCATCGCGATTTTGACGACGCTGCTCGATCGCCGCAATGCCTTTCACCGCAGCGTGTTGAGCGAGCACCTGAGTGTTTATAGCCCCGAAACCCAAGCACGACTCGATGCCCTGACCAGCGCGTTTCAGAGTCGTGGCGTTGATCCGACGACGGCTCACCAACAGGCGATCGCCTCGCTGGATGGTCTCTTGAGTTTGCAATCGTCGATTCTGTCGTTTAGCGATACGTTTTGGGTGGTGGGGATGGCGTTTTTGGCTTCGTTGCCGCTGTTGTTGTTGCTGGGCAAGGGTCGCAAGGGCCAAGCACCGAGCGGAGGGCACTAGGGGCGATCGGCTTGGCTACAATCAAACCAAGCAATTCCCGGTCAGACCATGCCGCTTGATCCTGATACCACTGAAGCGTTCATCGATGCCCTCTATGTGGCGTTCGATCCCTTGAAGCCGCTGCCGCCGAGCGATCCGCGCTATGTCAACTGTGATGAGGTGCGCGGTGGGTCTGATGTGCTGAAATTGGCCAAGCCGATCAAGCGGTTGTCATCGGAGCGGGTGACTTGTCAGCTCTATACGGGGCATCGGGGGGCAGGGAAATCCACCGAGCTATTGCGCCTCGAAGAAGACCTGAAAAAAAAGGGCTTTACGGTTGTCTATTTGACCGCAGATCAAGATGATATTGATCCCCAGGATGCGGAATACATTGATATTTTGCTGGCTTGTACGCGCCGTTTAATTGAAGCATTTCGCGATTCTGACAAGGCAAAACCTGTATTGGATTGGTTGCGTGAGCGCTGGGAAGATCTTAAGGACTTAGCTCAGACTCCAATCAGTTTTGAAGGCTTGTCTATTGAGCAGCAGTTCAGTGCCTTCAGCAAGCTGACAGCTAACCTCAAGGCCGAGCCATCGTTGCGATTCAAAATTCGCAATCGAATTAATCCCCACTCAGTGACGCTCGTTGAAGCACTGAACAAATATATTGAGCGCATCCAAGAAGCCTTAGCCGGTGGCGATCGCCGGTTGGTGTTGATTGTGGATAACTTGGATCGAATTGTGCCCAAGATTCAAGAAGATGGGCGATCGAACCATGAAGATATCTTTATTGATCGGGGCGAGCAACTAACCAAGCTGGCTTGTCATACGGTCTACACGGTTCCGATTTCGCTAGTTTGTTCACAACACTGTAATCGGCTGGACGATATTTATCAAACCTGTGAAATATTGCCGATGATTGCAGCCAAAAACCAGGAAGGTGATTGGGATGAACCTGGCTTGAAAACGTTGGCAACAGTCATCCAAAAACGGGTTGCTGTAACGGCGGACGAAGTTGCTCAAGAATTGGGAAAAACGTTGCCACCACTCAGCTTGGAAGGGGATATTTTTGACCGTAAGGAAACCTTGGTGCAACTGTGTTATTACAGCGGTGGTCATACCAGAACCTTAATGCGGTTGATGCAACGATCGCTTGATGAGGTTGATCGCTTGCCGCTGAGTCCCAAGGCGGTGCAAGTAGCGATGACGGCGGAGCGCGAAACCCTGCGCCGAACGGTGAATGCGGATCAGTGGGCGATTTTGGCGGAGGTTGACCGTACCAAGAATATTGAAAACAATCCGACCTACCGTACGTTGGTGTTTTCTCGGTGCATTTTGGAGTTTCGGGATGAGCGGGGGCAAGCTTGGTATGACGTGCATCCGCTGATCCGCGGTTTGGCAGAATTTAAGCAAGCTACTGAGCAAGCTAAAGAATCCGCTGAGGTGGCGTAATGGGTGTGCGTCGGTGGCTCAAGGATCGAATACGGCGAGGATGGCGACGATTATTTGCGTCGTCTCCGGCTGTGGTGGCTCCGATAGCTACAGCGCCACCGCCTGAAGTAGCGCCCACCAGCGAGGAATCACCCTCAGCTCCAGAAACTGATTGGGATTTGAGCGTTCCTATCGATCCGGGGCAACAGTTTCAGGCTTTGATGCGCGGGTTGCGGCGACGAAAAGGCTTTGGGCTATTTTTTGTGCGCTGTGCTGGGGTTGTGGCTGATGAGCTACATGGCCAGATTCAGGGATCGCTGCCTGATAAGCAAATTGGTTTGTTGGAACTGGCAGGCGAGGAGCCTGACCTGTTGGCGCGGGTGTTGACCATCTCCAATTTGTCGGAGTTGGATGTGGTTGTGGTGCGAGGGATTGAAAAATCTTTGAGTGGTCATCTCAAACCGGGCTATGGCGGCGAGGGAGCTTACTACAGTTTAGAAACCGTGCCCCCTATTTTGGGTTCGCTGAACTTGCAGCGGGAGCGGTTTCGGGAGCGTCTGTCCTGTGCTTTGGTGTTTGCGGTTGAGCCTTGGGCGTTGAAGTTTTTTATTCGCCGAGCTGCTGATTTCTTTGACTGGCACTCGGGGGTTTATGAGCTGACTGATGATCAACAAACACTCGATACCAGAGCGCAGCAACTTTCCATTGAAGGAGACTACAACAAGTTTTTGAGTTGGTCGCCTGAGCAGCAGATCGAATATATGACTCAACTGGAAAACTTGCTAGAAGAACCTAGTTTGGCTCAGTCGCGCCGTATTAATTTGCTCTTTAAGCTAGGCAATTTGTCCTTGGCAGCCAATTATCTTGATATTGCGGTTGGAGCCTATGACCAGGCAGTGGAAATTGAACCGAATTTCTATGAAGCTTGGAATAATCGGGGGATTGCGCTCCTGAAGCTTGAACGCTATGAAGCGGCGATCGGTAGCTACAATCGGGCGGTCAAAATCAAACCCGACTACCACGATGCTTGGAATAACCGTGGCAATGCCTTAGGCCGGCTCGAACGCTATGAAGAGGCGATATCGAGCTATCAAGAAGCACTAACAATCAAGCCTGATTTTTATGAGGCTTGGAATAATATGGGTTGGGCGCTGGGCAACCTGGGGCGATATGACGCGGCGGTTGCTAGTTATGATCGAGCGCTGGCGATCAAACCTGACTATCAAGAAGCTCAAAATAGTCGTCGCTGGGCGCTGGGAAATTTGGGCAGGCTTGATGCAACTTCTGGTAGCTATGAATCGGCGCTGCCATTTGCCCCCAACTCATCCCAATCCAATCAACCCACTGAAACGAAGAAAGCTTTACCACCTGGTAACCTAAGCCGACCCATCAGCAACCTTGGGCAACAAACTCCAACACTCGACCCCTACGATCAGGCGATTTCCCTTGGTCTTGATGATCACGAGCTTTGGTTTAAGCGAGGCGTTGTGCTGTTTAATCGCGGGTGGTATGGAGAGGTGCTTGCTAGTTTTGATAAAGCCCTACAATTCAAACCTGATAAACACGAAGCTTGGTACAACCGAGGCGTTGTGCTGTTTAATCTCGGGCGGCATGAAGAGGCACTCGCCAGTTTTGACAAAGCCCTACAATTCAAACCTGATAAACACGAAGCTTGGTATAACCGAGGCACTACACTGGGAAGACTCAAGCGGTATGAAGAGGCGATCTCCAGCTTTGACAAAGCCCTCCAATTCAAACCTGACAAACACGAAGCTTGGTACAACCGAGGCAATGCGCTGAAGGATCTCGGGCAGTACGAAGAGGCGATCTCCAGTTTTGACAAAGCTCTCCAATTCAAACCCGACCAACACGAAGCCTGGTACAACCGAGGCAATGTGCTGAAGGATCTCGGGCGGCATGAAGAGGCGATCCCCAGTTTTGACAAAGCTCTCCAATTCAAACCTGGTTTGCATGAAGCCTGGCACAATCGAGGTACTTCGCTGTTCAATCTTGGGCAATATGAAGAGGCGCTGGCCAGTTTTGACAAAGCCCTCCAATTCAAACCTGACAAACACAAAGCCTGGTATGCCCGAGGCCTTGTACTGCAGAGTCTCCAGCGGTATGAAGAGGCGATCGATAGCTACGGCCAAGCTCTCGAATTCATCGTGCCCACGCTCTGAGTGGGCACGCCCTCCCCGACGCTCTGCGTCGAAACACCCCCAACTGGACGCAGAGCGTCAACCCGCCATTCCCACGCAGAGCAATGCCAACCGTTTTGCAAGTCGGCCCCTACAGCTTCATTTTCTTCAGTAGTAGTAGTTGCGGTGCAGGGGAGAACGCTCGGAAGGCAATACCAATCGCCATTCATCTCCCATGCACCGCCACCCGTAACGCATGGAACGACGATCGGTTGGGTGGCGATCAATCCACGGTGCATGGGAGAACAAATCAACCGTTTCGTAACAATTGCAAATTGCTCCCATGCACCCTACCCGATCATCATTCATCAGTTGGGAGCGATCGCGGCTCGTCAAAAATCCCACGGTTCAAATAGCTCCGCCACCGGAAACGCAAACCCGCTCACCACATCCTCCCCCTCCAACAAATCGCCAACCCGCAACAGGCGATCGGGTTCCGGGCCGTGATAGACCAAAATGCAGCGCTCATTTGGGTCAATCTTCCACAGCAAGCGCGTCCCGTGGGCAAAATATTCCACGATTTTTTGGTGCATTTCGTCCACCGTGTTGCCCGGTGACAGAATCTCCACCACCAAATCCGGCGCACCCTCAAAATAGCCTCGGGGCGGGCGGCTGAGACCCTGCAACCGAGATCGATCGATAAAGGCAATATCGGGTGATCGTCGGTTGCCATTGCCCAAGGTAAACGCCGTGCTCGAATCACAAACCGCTCCCAAACGGCGCGATCGCACCCAATTCATCAGCGCCGCCACCAAAACGCAGGCCAAATAGCCATGCTCCATCCCCGCATGGCCCATATCCACGACCTGACCGTTCACCAACTCGTAGCGATGCCCCTCCCTGGGTAAGGTCATCCAATCCTGATCCGTCCAGGTTTGAGGGCTTGTGGCAATGGTCATTCCCGTTGCGCTCCTGCCGATCGCGATCGCCTGTTGCTATTGTGCCGTGGTCTACCCGATCGCCTCGGGATCAATACCCAACTCCCGCAGCCGGGCCGCCAGGCGATCGGCTCGATCGCGCTCCTGTTCAGCCCGTTCCCGTTCTTGCTCGGCGCGTTGATGCTCTTCCTCAGCCCGATCGCGCTCTTGCTTGGTGCGCTGGATTTCTTCCGCCAGGGTCGAAAAGGGCTGACCGTCCGGCCGAAACAGGGTGAGGCTGTCTTCGCCCATTTGGAACCGAATGCCGAGCCGGGGACTCACCCAATCGTCCGGGCGATCGTCCCGGAGCTGCAAATCGCCCCGTTCCGATCGCACCAAAATGCTCAAATCATGGCGATCGGGATCGTAGATGTAATATTCCTCAACGCCGTAGGTGTCATAAAAAGCCCGCTTTTTCAGCACTTCCCCAAAGCGATTTCCCGGCGACAAAATCTCAAATACCACTTGGGGCGCGATGTTGTTTTCACACCACTGCTTGTAGGAACCCCGATCGCCCTTGGGAACCCCAAACGCCACCATCACATCGGGCGCTTGGCGGGTTTTGTTGTCCCCTTCCACCGGATACCAGAGCAGATCGCCCGCCACAAAAACTTGCGGATCGTTGGTAAAGATGGCGGCAAGGTTCATGTAGATCTTTTGGATCCAATGAAACTGTTTCGTGTTGTCCGCGATCGGCTGGCCGTCGCTGTCGGGATAGTCGATCGGTGGGGGCTGAATCCCTGGCGTGATCGTCGTGGTGGTGGGTTGGGCAATCATCGGTTAGTCCTCACGATCGCGGTTGGTCTCATTATGCCAACGGAGCCTGATGCCAACGGAGCCTGATGCCAACGGAGCCTGCGATCGCCCGGTGGGGGTTTGTGGGGCCTAGGAAACCTGGATTCGGGGGAATTTTGATACGATCGCAGCAGCTTTGTTGCTGGCTCAAGGCTCAAGATACTTTTGGCTCAAAACCCTGAGCGGAAGGTTGCTTGATGCCACAGTGCGGCCTCAGGGAGCTAAACCGTTGGTGCATCTTTAATCGGCGTATTGTCACGCAGTCTGTCTTTTGGGGGGGCGATCGCCGCTGTGGCGGTCGGTTGTCATCATTTACCGAATTTTGACCACGAAATACCGGGATTTTGGGGGCAATTTCCCTTGAATCTCTGGTTTGAGGCGGATTTGGTCTGTGCGGAGTTGTAGCCCCTACCTAGTAACTGATGGTTACGACAGGCTGCATCGTTTTCGGCCGCATGGCGCTGCGATTATTGTGAATGCTCCAACGACAAGCTCGGCTGTGGTTGCCTCTGGTAGCCCAATTCTGATTGGCATTGCCGATCGGGAGTTGGCGCAGGCCTTGGCCCAGGTGGTGGCGGAGTTAGGGTGCGAAGCCCATTGCCCCGCGAGTTTGGATGAGTTGATGGCGGCGGCCGCTCGGCTCCAGCCGCTTTTGGTGTTGGTGGGGTCTTGGCCGGAGCTGGCGGCCTTGGAACTGTGCCATCAGTTGCGATCGGCGGCCCCTCACCAAAACACCCCAATCGTACTGGTAGGGGCGGCGGGGCAAATCGATCGGAGCGCGTTGTTTGCGGCGGGGGCGGCGGACTATTTGCTGTTGCCCCTGGAACCGGCGGAGGCTTTGGCGCGCATTCGGTTGCATTTGGATCGCAGTCGGCTCGATCGACTCCATGAGCGGGCCCGCAATCTGACGCTGTTTCGGGGGCCGGCCCTGTTGGCAGCCAGTTTGCAAAAGCGTTTGCGACGACAGGCAGAATTATTACAAGAGCAGCTCTTTTTGCTCGATCGGGAAGTGCGGGAGCGGCGGCAAATGGAATCGGCCCTGCGCGATGAGCAAAGCCGCACGCAAAAGTTGCTGTTGAATGTGTTGCCCCAAGCCATTGTCGATCGGCTGGCAAGGGAGGATGGGTTGGCGATGGAAAACGAAATCCTCGCCGATCGGTTTGAGGAAGCCACAATTTTATTTGCCGATATTGTGGACTTCACGCCCCTTTCGGTGCAGTTGCCGCCCTTGGAGTTGGTGCAATTATTAAATCGAATTTTTTCGGCGTTCGATCGATTAGCCGAAGAATTTGGCCTCGAAAAAATTAAGACGATCGGTGATGCCTACATGGTGGCCGGCGGAATTCCTGTGCCGCGCCCTGACCATGCCCTCACGGTGATGGAAATGGCGATCGCCATGCGCCGAGAAATTAATCAACTGCGGCGAGAAACCGGGCTGCCCTTGGCCTTGCGAATTGGCATCAACACGGGGGCCGTGGTGGCCGGCGTAATTGGCATCAAAAAATTTAGCTATGACCTTTGGGGCGACACGGTCAATGTGGCCAGTCGAATGGAGTCCCAGGGGATTCCCGGCAAAATTCAGGTGACCGAGGCAACCTATGCCTACCTGAAGGATCATTACGAGTTTGAGCGTTGGTCTAATTTGCCGGTGAAGGGGCGCGGTCGCATGACGGCCTATCTCTATGTGCGGCGGCGATCGAGTTCTTGGCCCAATCCGGAAGCCAACTCGGCCTCGGAAGAAACACCGGCCCCTGTGCCCCATGGCACTGACTCGGGGCCGTCGGAGTTGCGATCGCGCGAGCCAACCCCTGAAATTGCTCTTTGATGGGGGTTGCGATCGTGGTGATGATCGCGATCGTTCATGATCGTGATTGTGACTGTGATTGACTGGTTGAGGATCTGGGGATCTTGGGCCAAGCCATTATCCTGGGAATAGCTGAAGCAAGACCGGGGAACAGGCATGGTTTCGGAAGCGGCAAGGAAAGCTTGGTGGCAACGGCTGCAAACTTGGCAAAATCAACCCCGGCCGCAACCGGAAGAATCGATCGCCCTGCGAATCTTGGTGCAAATTTTGGTGGCGATCGGGATTTTGGCCACCGATGTGGCCGCTGGAACCCAAACCAGTTGGTGGGCCATTCCCCTCAGCTTTGGCGGGGCCTACTGGAGTTGGCGGCAACGGCGGCGGCGCAACCTGGGGGCGCAACTGGCGATCGCGGCGGGAATGCTGGTGGCCTTGGCCGTTTTCTTTCGATCGCTCCTGGGCAATTTGGGAGATACGCGCCTGGTTTTGGCGGAGTTGCTGATCCATTTGCAGGTGCTCCATTGCTTCGACTTGCCCCGGCGCAAGGACTTGGGCTACTCGATGCTGATCGGGCTGATTCTGATGGGGGTGGCCGGAACCCTCAGCCAAACCATGTTGTTTGCGCCCGTGTTGGTGGCCTTTGTGGGGGTGGCGCTGCCAATGTTGGTGTTGGACTATCGATCGCGCCTGGGATTGGAACCGGGCGATCGGGATTGGCGCACCCTCACGGGGCTAATTCGGCCGGGTCAGATGGCGCGGTTGTTTGGGGTGGTGGCGGTTTTGGGGCTGGTGGTCTTTGCCCTGCTGCCGCGTTTTCCGGGCTACCAACTGCGCCAGTTCCCGGTGACGGCTCCGCCCAATTTGATGGATCAGGTGTTTGATAACCGGGATCAGTCTGCGTCGATTCGCAATCCGGGTTATGGGCAAGATGGCCAAGCCCTCGGGGGAACCAGCGGCGCAGGCCGCGGCCAAACGGACAACACGTTCTATTACGGCTTTAGCAGCACGATCGACCAAACTCTTCAGGGGCAACTGGTTCCCACCTTGGTGATGCGGGTGCGATCGCAGTCACCGGGCTTTTGGCGAGTGTTGGGGTTCGATCGCTACACCGGTCGCGGGTGGGAAATTTCCCGCAATGACGACACCCAAAGCCTGGTGCGGCCCGATTGGTCCTATCGCTTTGTGATTCCGCCGGAGCCAACCCGCGCCCAAATTGAAGAGGTGGTGCAAAGCTACACGGTGCTTTCGGCCTTGCCCAACCTGATTCCCACCCTGGCCCAACCCACGGAGCTGTTTTTCCCAACCCGAGGAATTGCGATCGACAAGGAAGGCAGTATTCGATCGCCCCGCATTTTGGATGAGGGGTTAACCTACTCGGTCATCTCCCAAGTGGCCTACCGCGATCGCACCCGACTGCGCCAGGCCCGCCGTACCTATCCCCCCTTCATTCGCAACTATTACCTCGATGTGCCCGCGGCCCTGCGGCCCAAGTTGCAAAAACGGGCCCAAGAGTTACTCGCGAAGGCTCCCAATGCCCGCAATGATGCGTATGAGCAGGCGCTGTTCTTAGCCCAAGCCCTGAAGCAAACCTACACCGTACAACCGGACTTGCCGCCACCGGCTGCGGGTGAAGATTTGGTCGATCGCTTTTTGTTTCAGTATCAAGGGGGCTATCCCGATCATTTCCCCACCACTCTCACCCTCATGTTGCGGAGTTTGGGGATTCCGGCACGGGTGGCGGCCGGGTTTGCGCCGGGTCGGTTCAATCCTTTCACCGGCCTATACGAGGTGTACAACACCGATGCCCATTTGATCACAGAGGTTTATTTTCCCGGGTATGGCTGGTATAGCTTTGACCCGATTCCTGGCCATCCCTTGATTCCACCCTCGATCGAGAAAAATGAAACCTTCAGCACCCTAGAAAAACTCTGGGCTTGGGTGGCTGGTTGGTTGCCCACGCCCCTGCGCAATTGGCTGGATGGGGTGATTTCAGGGGTGCTGGGGGGACTGCTGGCGCTGGTGGGTCGGTTGCTGGGTTTGTTAACGGGGGGCTGGACGGGTATTTTGGCGGCGATCGCCCTGGCTTTGGTGGTGGGTGGGGCCCTGTGGTTGGGTTGGTTGGGCTGGCACGCTTGGCAACGGCGGCGGCGCTTGGCTCGGTTAGCCCCGATCGCTGCGTTATATCAGGAGGTGCGCGATTGGTTAGCAGAAGACTGTCCCGCCTATCCTTGGCAAACACCATTGGAATATGTGGCCGCCTATGAACAGTGGCTCGCCCAGCAGGGGGGCGGCCCCGGCGCGGGCGATCGCTTGGCGCTGTTGGCGGCGGTGGCCGGGGCCTACAGTGATTGGCGCTATGGCGATCGCCCGGCGGATGTGGCGGCTTTGCGGGAACAGTGGCAACGGGTGCGACGGCGCGATCGGCCCCGGCTGTTGGGAGCGGCGGCTCGCTAGGGGGCGGGCGATCGGGCCCTGGCCTTTGGTGTTCAACGGTGGGGGACTGGTTTGGCGCTAAACTTTTAAGACGCAATTCCCGTTCCCAGGATTCAGGACTCCAATCCGCACCGAGGATCTTCGAGGTTGGGAATCGGTAAAGGCTCCGTTGGCCGTTGTTTGCCCAATTGCCCATGACCCTCAAAGCAATTCTGCTGGACTTTAACGGCACAATCATTAATGACGAACCGCTGCACGGGCAACTTCTGCAAGAGATGTTGCTGAGTGAGAATTTGCGGCCGGATCCGGAGGAATTCCGCGAGGTCTGTTTGGGCCGGAGCGATCGGGCCTGTTTGCGGGATCTGCTGGCTCGGCGGGGGCGCATGGTGGATGATGACACGCTCGATCGGTTGGTGGCCCGCAAGTCGCAACTGTATCTCGATCGTCTGGCCCACTTGCCCCAACTGCCGATCTATCCGGGCGTGGTGGACTTTTGCAGTCGGGTGCGCACCTTGGGGTTGCCCATGGGAATTGTGACCGGGGCCCTGGCTGCGGAGGTGGAGACGGTTTTGAGTCGGGCGGGACTGCGATCGTTCTTTAGCGTGCTGATTACGGGTGATATGGGCCTAGAGAGCAAGCCCGCTCCCGATGGTTATTTGCAAGCGGTGGCCCAGTTGCGATCGCAGCTCGATCGGCTGGATTTACAACCCCAAAATTGCTTGGCGATCGAAGACACCTACCCTGGCATTGCGGCGGCCAAGGCTGCGGGAATGCAGGTGGTGGGCGTGGCCACCAGCCACCCATTCCAAATGGTGCACCGCCGGGCCGATTGGGTGGTGGACTTTTTAAATACCTTGGATCTCGATCGGGTGCAGCGGCTTTTTGCCGGTCGGGAACGGCCCGAACCGCCGATTGGTGCTACCATGTCCGATACGCCAATTGCCTCGGGGAATTAGCTCAGTTGGTAGAGCGCTGCGATCGCACCGCAGAGGCCAGCGGTTCGAGTCCGCTATTCTCCATTTCAACCAGTTCCCATTTCAACCAGTTCCTTAAACTTGGGGCGCGTTGGCCAACACAGCCGTCAGTTTGGCTGCGGCTTCGAGGCTGTCGGCCAGGGAAATCGGCAAGCTTTCAATTAACTCGCGCGTTTCATCACTGGGTTCCCCCAACACCCGCAGCACGATCGCGGGGCCGCGTCCCTGATTCAGGGCCAAATTATTAGCCCAATTATTCACAGCCAAGTCCCCTTCACTGCGGGTGGTGGAGAGGGGTTGCGGTAATTCTTCCATCGGTTGGGTTTCCTGTCGCCACCAACCATGGCGCTTGGCATATTGGTGAATCACTGCCACCACGCCATCCAGGGTGATGGCACTGCCCAACAAATCCAGCAGCACCACCCGCACTGGATGTGGATGGCTGAGACTGGCTAAGGCCTGTTCGAGCCGCCCTTCTAGGATTTCGGGGCGACCACCGCCCACGGTCCAGCCCACATTGATGAACCCGGCCACGTTGCCCCCAAAGCGGCAAACCAAATCCAAGGCCGCTAAGGTCAGCCCCATGCCATTGCAGACAATCCCGATCGGGGTGCTGGCGTTCTTTTTGCTGCGATCGCCATTGGTGGAATTGCTGCTCTGACCGTTCACGGCCCCCTGAGCACCGTGGGCCGCATTGGCCACCGAAGCGGGCGCGGTTCCGCCCTCAATCCAAACGGGCTTGAGGCTGGGCGGCATCACTACGCCGTTGAGCAAGCATTTCAACTCCGTGTGGCGATCGATCGCACTGTCGTTCACGGTGACTTTGCCGTCCAGGGCCATCAGTTCCCCGGCGCGATCGACCCCTAGGGGATTGATCTCCACCAAATCCAAATCATTTTGGACAAACAGAGCATACATCCGCTCCACAATCTCGCTGACGGAAGGCACTAGCTCGCCCCGTAGCCCCATCTTCAGCACCAAACGGCGGGCATAGAAGGGCGAAAATTCCCCATCCACCAACACCTGATGCACCGTACCGGCGGACAGCTTGCCATCCATCCCCCCTTGGGTGGATCCCAGCAGCACCGGCCGCCGGGCGTTGTCATCCAGCGCCACCGCCAGATAAAACTCCTGCTCCACGTTGTATTTGGCCTCCGCCAACAGCAACGCAGGACATTCCCCCCCGATCGGCAAGCTGAAAATGGCTTGGGCGGCGGCCACCGCGTCGATCGTGTTGCTGGCGAACCGGATCCCACCAGCACGCCCCCGTCCCCCGGCCCGCACTTGGGATTTCAGGGCGATCGGGTAGGGAATCTTCAATTCCCGCAACTCCTGCAAGCTGGCGATCGGTTGGGAAGGCAGCACCGGAATGCCCATGGCGGCAAACAAGGCTTTTGCCTGATACTCCAGCAAGTCCATCGTTAACCTAGCTAAACGCTGTGGGGAGGGGATGGCCAGCCTTGTGGGATGGCTTTGGCATTATACGATCACGCCGAAAACGGCGCTGTGTCGCCCAATGCCACGCAAGGCACAAAAGCAACCTATTGGATACCGGGCCGAATCCGGGTCTCAGTCGTTGCCCAAGACCAACTGGGCCCCAAGGGCGCGAGCGGCAACCCTCACTCAACCCAAAGATCGCCTTCCAGCTCTGGATCGGAGGTGGGCTGAGCATCGCGGGCCGATCGCCCCGGGCCCGGATGAGGTGTTTCGCGGGTCAAGTCCGTGGTGGGAGCGGGGGTGTGGTCAACCTGGGGATCGAATCGAGCGGGGGGTTCCGCCTGGGTTGGACAAACCACATAGGGCAAGGTTGCGCCCTTCAAGCCCCGTTGCAACCGTTCGGGCGATCGCTCCGACAGCAAAAACAGCGGATAGATTCGATCGGCCCGATCGCCCACCACATGGCGGTAAGCCAGGGGCATCACCCATTCATAGTCGCGATCGAGCAGCAATTGCGTCTGTCGCCAGCGACTCATCAGCCCATAAAAATCCTCATTGGGCCGATGCACAAACACAAACACCGCCACGCCCGTGGTCACCTGCCATTCGGGATCGCACATCAGGAGGGCAATCTCGCAGGGTAACCGCACCGCCTGCCGCCCCGGCTTGTTGGTCGATCGCTCGGACTCGATCGAATGGCGACGGCGCGATCGGCTCACATCGGCCACCTCGGCCAGTTGGGTCATTTCCAGCACATCGGGATCGATCCGCGCCAACGGCAACGTAATCACCACGGTGCTGTCCAGGGGCCGCCGCATACTGGGCAACAGTTCCAAGTAGGGCCGATATTCCCGCAGCAGCTCGATCGCTGCCTGCCGCCCACTATAAGTCGCCAGAATTTCCTCATAATCCGCAGACTTGATGGACATAGGCTGCCTCGCTGATGCTACTGCTCACTCGATCGCTGGAAAAGTTTGCCTGAGAAAAATTCGCCCGCGAAAAATTCGCCTGAAAAAAGTTTGCCTGAGAAAAGCTGACCTGAGAAGAATTCGCCCGCGAAAAATTCACCTGAAGTTTTGATGATCGATCGCTTTGCCTTGGAGTTTTGGTGGTTGATATTTGGAGTTTTGATGGTTAATAGCGTTGCCTTGCAGCACTACTTAATCGCATCCATCACCGCAAAGATGGGCAAATACATCGCCAACAAAATCGAACCAACCATCCCCCCAATCACCACAATCATCAACGGCTCCAACATACTGGTTAGACCCTTGATTGCTTGCTCCACTTCATCTTCATAGAAGTCCGCCACCTTCATTAGCATTTTGTCGAGTTCCCCGGTTTCCTCACCAATCATCATCATCTGAATGGCCATGGCCGGGAA
The DNA here is from genome assembly GCF_014698235.1 of Limnothrix sp. FACHB-406. NCBI lineage: Bacteria > Bacillati > Cyanobacteriota > Cyanophyceae > Pseudanabaenales > Pseudanabaenaceae > Limnothrix > Limnothrix sp. FACHB-406. The sequence continues at coordinate 26,598 of NZ_JACJSP010000012.1, forward strand.
GACCTTATATCGCTCGATCGCCGCACTGATCGTTCCCCCACCTTGAATTTCGGTAATGGAGGAAGCCACCGCATCCGAAACCACCTGGTTGTCGGCGGTATCTTTACAAATTTCGAGGGCTTGAATAATCGGCACACCCGATCGCGTCAACGTCCCAAAGGTGCGGCAAAAACTAGCCACCGAGCTTTTCTGAATGATGTCTCCAAAAATCGGCAACTTCAGAAATACGGCATCCATTTGGCGCTTGCCAGCCGGTGTTTTGTACCACAGGTCATAGACAACCTTGCCGATGACCAAGGCAATTACCAAAAACACCACATAGAAATTCCTACGCCCCTTGGGATCATCTTCATCGAAAAATGGGCCACGCAAAAACTCACTGATATTAATCATGATTTGCGTGAACGCCGGCAGTTCAGCCCCTAACTTATCGAAAATTCCCGTAAAGGTTGGCAGCAGAAAAATGGTCATTCCCAAAAAGATAAGGACCGCCAAGGATCCCACTGTGGAGGGATAGGACATGGCGGACTTAATTTGGTTTTGTAGCCGGGCGGCATTTTCCAGCAGGGTTGCCAGTCGGGTGAGTACTTCATCGAGCACCCCCCCAATTTCACCCGCTTCCACCATGGCGCAATAGAGCTTACTGAAGATGTCGCCGTGTCGTTTCAGCGAAGAAGATAGGGTTTCCCCTTCTTGCACATCAGCATTGATTTTAAATAGGGCTTTTTTCAGTTTGGGATTTTCACATTGATTGCTCAAAATATCCAAACATTTCACCATGGCAATGCCCGCATTGAACATGGCGGAAAATTGCCGAGAAAACACGGCCAAATCTTTTACGGTTACGCTGGCTGTGAGGCTGGCGAGGTCAATGTCTAGGCCGCTTTTCTGTTCCTTGAGATCGCGAATTTGGGCTTGGCTAAACCCAGCGGCAATCAGTTTATTACGCGCCCCGTTGATGCTTTCTGCTTCAACAACTTCGCGCTTGCCTTTGCCGTCGGGGCCAGCGATGGTGGCGATGAATTTAGCCATAGGGCGCTGCTCAAACTACGTGAGTCCTCAGAATTCTGTCGAGAGTCCGTTGCCAGAGGTGGCGGCGGCACGGGGGAAAAGGGGCTGTGGGGGTTGGGCTGGGGTCGATCGCCCGAGGGTTTGCCGAGCGATCGGCCCCGTCGTTACCTTCTGTCGATCGATTATGCGCCCGATATGCGCTCGATCGGTGATGCCAATTTAGGTACGCCTCATTGGATCCGCCTGATTAGGGCAGGAATGCCGCGTCCCTAGCGACCAGCACCCACCTTGCCACCCAACAACCGCTGTAGCTCGTCGGGTTTGGAGCTTTTGCCCAGGGCATCTTCGTAGGTGATCTTGTTTTCTTGGTACAGCTTCGCCAGGCAAGATTCCATGGTTTGCATCCCCTGCTTACCACCCATTTGAATCGTGGAATAGATTTGCGAGGTTTTGCCTTCCCGAATCAGGTTCGCCACAGCGGGGGTATTCAGCATAATTTCGTGTGCTGCACAGCGACCGCCCCCAACTTTCTTGACCAAGTTTTGTGAGCAAACCCCCACGAGGGAGTTGGCCATCTGGGCCCGGACTTGGGGCTGTTGGATGGGGGGAAACACGTCCAAAATCCGGTCGATCGTCCCGGCGGCGGAGTTGGTGTGCAGGGTTCCGAAAACCAAGTGACCGGTTTCAGCGGCGGAGATAGCCAAGGAAATGGTTTCCAAGTCCCGCATTTCCCCCACCAGAATGATATCCGGGTCTTCCCGCAGCGCTGCCTTCAGGGCGTTGGCAAAACTCTTGGTGTCTTCGCCCTTTTGCCGCTGGTGGAACAGGCTTTTCATGTTCGGAAACACATACTCGATCGGGTCTTCCACGGTCAGGACATGCTCCGCGCGGGTGCGGTTGATGTAGTCCAAGCAGGCCGCCAGGGTGGTGGTTTTGCCGGATCCCGTTTGCCCCGTGATCAGCACCATGCCCCGGGGCCGCTCCGCCATCTCCAGCAACACTTGGGGCAAACCGAGTTTTTCAAAGTTGGGAATTTGGGAAGCCAGGGCCCGCAAACAGGCGGCCCAGCAGCCCCGCTCGCGATAGACATTCACCCGAAACCGCGACAGACCCTTGACCCCATAGGCGCAGTCCAATTCCCAGTTCTGCTCCAGGTCTTTCCGCTGGTTGTTGTTGAGCATACTGAAAATCAGCTTTTGGCAGTCCTGGGAGTCGAGAACTTCGCCAAATTGCGGTTGGGGGGTCAGTTTGCCGCTAATCCGAAAATAGATGGGCGCACCGGCTTGGATATGCATGTCGGAGCCGCCTTGTTCGATCAGCGATTCCATCACGTCTTCGATCATGTAATCCAGTGGCATGGTCGCTACTCCTGTCGAGTGAGGTTAGGTCGAATGGGGATCGAATGAGGGGTCGATCGAATGAGGGGTCGATCGGGATCAAGACGCTGGCACGGCCCGCAAAGTTGGCAGGGTTTGAACAACTCGGGCGGGGCCAACCATGGGGAAGCGTCGAAATCGGGGATGAGGTCAGCCGTGAATTTGGCCTGAGGATGCCCAATTGGGCGGGCGATCGTATCAAGATCGCATTCCCTGCCAACCGGCAAGCCATTCACGAGCGATCGCCAAAAGCTAGCGACCGGTCACCAACGGCTCTTCAAACCGAGGCGTGAGGCAATAGGGACAGTCCATCCAGTCTGGCTGGAGTTCTGCCGCGCAGGTGCGACAGGTGAGGGCGCTCTTGCGCTTGGCCTTCAGTTCCGCTTCTAGGCCGGTGTCGGTGAAGGTGACCCGCTCCACTTCCTCGAAGGTGGTCAGCCCTTCCCGCACCAGATCCAGGCTGTAGGCCAACAGGGTAACCATCCCTTCTTCAACGGCGGCCTCCTTGATGCGATCGGTTGGGGCCCCTTGGGTAATCAGGTTTTGCAAGGTTTCCGTCACTTGCAAAACCTCATAAACCCCGCAACGGCCCTTGTAGCCCACACCGCCACACTTGGGACAAAGTTTGCCCATCTCGCCCAGGCTCTTGCGCTCATCAGGCGACACCACATTGGCCTTGTAGAAGGTCAGGTGGGATTCTTGGTTGGCGCTCATGCCGTAGCGGGCCAACTCTTCGGGGGTGGGAGTGTAGGGCACGCGGCATTCGCTGCAAACGCGCCGCATTAGCCGCTGGGCCACCACGCCCAACAGGGCCCCCGCCACCATGAAAGGTTCCACGCCCATTTCATCCAAGCGGGCGATCGCCCCGGATGCGTCGTTGGTGTGCAGGGTGGTTAACACCAAGTGGCCTGTGAGGGCCGCCTCGATCGCCGTTTTGGCCGTTTCCTTGTCCCGCGTCTCACCCACCAGAATCACATCCGGGTCTTGGCGCAGGAATGCCCGCAGGATCCGCGAAAAGTCCAGCCCCTTTTCCCGAATCACCTGCACCTGGGTAATCCCGGGCAAGGCGTATTCGATCGGGTCTTCAGCGGTACTGATGTTGATGCCTGGGTCGTTCCGTTCCGCCAAGATTGAATAGAGCGTGGTGGACTTCCCGGAACCCGTCGGCCCCGTCACCAAAATCAAGCCAAAGGGGCGGCTGGCCATCTCCCGCACCAACTGCAACGATTCCGGCCGGCCAATCAGCTTATCCAAACCCAGTTGTGTTGAGGAGTTATCCAAAATCCGCAACACAATCTTCTCGCCGTAGCGACTGGGTAGCACATTGACCCGAAAGTCCACTTTCCGCCCTTCAAAGACCCGGCGAATCCGCCCATCCTGGGTGTCCCGTCGTTCGGCAATGTCCAGGTTGGAAATGATTTTGAACCGGGAGGTCACGGCCGGAACCACCTTTTTCGGGAGCCGAAACACCTCTTGCAGCACCCCATCTTTGCGGAACCGAATCCGCATTTCTTCCTCTTGGGGTTCCACGTGAATATCCGAAACGCCGTCTTGCAGGGCCTTAATCAAAACCTTGTTCACTAGGTTGACGATCGGCCCCGACTCCGCGTCGTTCATGGAGCTGGCCAGGTCGTCCGTCTCCAATTCGTCGGAAGCCTCTTCCATTTGCATGGCTTCGAGGTTCTGCAAATCCGACTCATCGAAACTGACGGCGGCGGAAGTTTGGCGAGAAGCCTGTTGGGACTTGCGGGCCGCTTCGTCTAGGTATTGGCTAATGATGGCCTGGTAATCTTCGGGGGCAATCACCCGCCGAATCAGGGCCAGGTTTTGGGGCCGCAGGATGCGATTCAAATCGTCCAGTGCATCCAGGTTGTCCGGGTCGGCCATGGCCACCATCATGGCCGGTGCGTCGCCCCGTTGGGCCCGCCCCAGGGGCAGCAACCGATAGCGACGGCAAACATCCACCGGAATCAGGGTTTCAATGCATTGCTCCACCTGGGCCGCGGACACTTCTTCAATTTCCGGGTCGATCGCCTCAACCCCGTGGAGAATTTTGAGTTCAAACAGCAGTTGCTTTTTGTACTGGCGTACCAATTCCGGTGGCACTTCTTTGCCGGCGATCGCTGCCAGCACTTCCATCAGCGGCCGGCCCGACTGGCGGTGTTCAGCCAAAGCGCGGCTCATTTGGTCGGGATCCACATAGCCCGACTGCACAAGTTTGTTACCGAAGGGCGAAAAATTGCTTTGGACAACCAGGGCGCGCCGGTTTATGGAGTTTGTCATAGCAGGTGACACCTAGCGGGATCGAAGGCGCATCGATCGGGCGATCGGGCGCGAGGAGCGAAACGGACGGGCAATCAATTCAGCTACAGGGCCCAACTCAGCTACAGCATGACCCAGGTATACCCCGGTCTACCCCCCGAAAACAACAGCCCGCAGCCACGCAGCCCCAAGGATCGAAGCTGGATCCTGAAGCTGGATGCCTAGGAATGGCAGGCATTGACACTGATTGGTTTTTGGGCCATGGTTTTGAGTTTTGGGCCATGGGTTCGAGCCTGTTCTCGGATCGGTTTCAGGGTGGGCTGGCGGGTCATGCAAAGCCAATGGATCAAAACCAAATCAATCCTAAGCTAAAGGTCTCGGGAAAGCTCGCATCTAGAGCTGGCATCTAGAGCTGGCATCTGAGGCAGGGGCCAGGGCGGGAAATGTTCGATTCGGCCGGGTGGCGTTCTAACATAGGTTGAGCCTGTGCGGGTCACTGTCCGGGCAGCCCTGCGGGACAGGTGGGTGATGGGCAATCTGCACTTCAGCGAGCACTGAAGTGGTGAGGGCCACCCACGGGCGATCGCCCCAATTTGGCCAATTTGCACGGGTCAGGAAATTTGACCGTTGTTGGACTGTTGATGGTCAAAGCTCAACAGGAACTCAACAAAAACTCCATTGTGATCACTGCTAGCGAGGAACCAATGACCTACAGCCCTGAAGAAAACCTGACGGAAGACAATACCTCGGTGAATGACCCGGCCCCCGAAGCGGCAGTAGAACCCCCAACTGCTGAAGCGCCGACCCCCGAAGCCGCCACCCCCGAAACCAGCGCAACCGAGGAAGCACCGGCCACCCTGGATGATCTGGACTTGTCTGAGTTGGAAGAACCGGCAGCCGAAGGAACCTATGGGCCAAAGGTGGCGGACTTGCTGCGGGAAATTGAGGGCTTGAAGGGGCAACTGGACGATCGCACCGGCCAGCACATGCGCTTAACGGCTGACTTTGAGAATTTCCGCCGCCGCACCGCCAAAGAGCGCGAAGAGTTGGAGTTGCGGATTCGCTGCGACACGATCCGCGAGCTGTTGTCGGTTATTGATAACTTTGAGCGGGCCCGATCGTTCATCAAGCCCCAAACCGATGGCGAATTAAATCTGCACAAGAGCTATCAGGGCATTTATCGCCAGTTGGTGGACAGCCTGAAGCGGTTAGGGGTGGTGAAAATGCGCCCCGAGGGCCAGGAATTTGACCCGAATTTGCATGAGGCGGTGATGCGGGAGCCGTCCAATGAGCACCCGGAAGGCACAGTGCTGGAGCAGTTGCAGGATGGTTATTTGTTGGGCGATCGGGTGTTGCGCCATGCCATGGTGAAAGTTGCCGCTCCCGGTGAGCCTGTGGTAGCGTCTGAGGACAACGACCAGGCCGCCTCTGAGTCCTAAGGGCCGCCGGATGAGCAATGGCGCACCCGTTGGGATCAGGGTCAATGATGATTCAGCGATGGCCCTGGGGCGATCGCCTCGGTTATCGGTTAGTGATCGGTTAATCGATCGTCCCAGGCTCTGGCCCAACGGCTCCGGGTTATGGTTCCGGGTTCAGTGCTGATGTGGTGGCCTCCTCTTCAGCCCAGTTTCGTCATTGGCTCTACCGGGCAATTCGTTCTAGCGGCTTGTTCTAGAAGTTTGGGTTCTGACCGTTGGGGTTCCAAAAAAATTCGAGTGCCGGAACTCTCAGCTCTCGATCTTAAAGTTTTAGAAATTGAGCTTGAAACCATTCATCGCCGGGTTGCGGTGTGTTTGTTCCGAAAACCGGTCAATATGAAGGCCAATGGAAACTGCCTGGGTATTGATGAGGTATCGATCAATCTTGCCGTGATGGGGATGATTGAACCGCTGCTGCCATTGAGTTGAAAACTATGGGAAAAGTTATCGGGATCGATCTTGGCACGACCAATAGCTGCGTCGCCGTTCTGGAAGGCGGCCAAGCGATCGTCATTCCCAACTCGGAGGGGGCCCGCACCACTCCCAGCATTGTCGGGTTTGGCAAAGGGGGCGAACGGCTGGTGGGGGAGCTGGCCAAACGGCAGGCGGTCACCAACGCCGAAAACACGGTCTTCAGCATCAAGCGCTTTATCGGTCGCCGTTGGAATGAAACGGAGTCCGAGCGGCGTGTCATGCCCTACACCTGCGTGGCCGGGCGCGATGAGACCGTGGATGTGAAAATTCGCGACCAGTCCTACACGCCCCAGCAGATTTCTGCCATGGTGCTGAACAAGCTGAAGCAGGACGCGGAGGCCTACCTGGGGGAGGCGGTCACCCAAGCGGTGATCACGGTTCCTGCCTACTTCACCGATGCCCAACGCCAGGCCACGAAAGACGCGGGCCAGATTGCGGGTCTGGAAGTGCTGCGGATCGTGAATGAACCGACGGCGGCGGCTTTGGCCTACGGTGTTGACAAGCAGGATGTCGATCGGGCGGTGCTGGTGTTTGACCTGGGCGGCGGCACGTTTGATGTGTCGGTGCTGCAACTGGGGGATGGGGTTTTTGAAGTGAAGGCCACGGCCGGGAATAACCACCTGGGGGGCGATGACTTTGATAACTGCATCATTAGCTGGGCGATCGAAGAGTTCAAGGCGATCGAGGGCATTGACCTGCTCGAAGACAAGATGGCCCTCCAGCGCCTGCGGGAAGCGGCAGAGCGGGCCAAAATTGAACTGTCCGGTTCCCCCACCACCTCCCTGAACCTGCCGTTCATCACCGCCGACGAAACGGGGCCCAAGAATTTGGAAATGGAGCTGACCCGCACCAAGTTTGAAGAACTGGTGGCACACTTGGTGCAGGCCACGCTCGACCCGGTGGATCAAGCCATTCGGGATTCGGGCCTTGCGCCCGATCAGATCGATCGAATCATTTTGGTGGGGGGTTCCACTCGCATTCCCGCCGTCCAACAGGCCGTCAGCGCCAGGTTTGCGGGTCGTCAGCCCGATCGCTCCGTGAATCCCGATGAGGCCGTGGCCCTGGGGGCTGCCATCCAAGCGGGAGTCTTGGGCGGCGAAGTGCAAAACCTGCTGTTGCTGGACGTGACTCCCCTATCCTTGGGGTTGGAAACCCTGGGGGGCATGTTTACGCGGATTGTCGATCGCAACACCCCGATTCCCACCTGCCGATCGCAAGTCTTCTCCACCGCGATCGATGGTCAAACCTCCGTGGAAATCCATGTGGCCCAAGGGGAGCGGGCCATGGTTGCCGACAACAAGAGCCTTGGCCGGTTCCTGCTGACCGGCATTCCCCCCGCTCCCCGCGGCCTGCCGCAAATCGAAGTCTCCTTTGAAATTGACGCTGACGGGATCCTCAAGGTCTCGGCCGTGGACAAAGGCACGGGTCAAAAGCAAAGTATCCGGATCACCAATACCGGTGGCCTGTCCACGGAAGAAGTGGAGCGGATGCGGCAGGATGCGGAAAGATTTGCCGATCTTGATCGCAACCGACGGCAGCGCGTGGATCTGAAAAATCAGATTGATAGCCTGATGTATAGCTATGAATCGGCACTCCAAAGCAATGCCGATCTGATCGATGATTCGTTGCACCAAGTGCTGAAAACCCAGGCCGACACCCTTGGGCGACTGGATAGCGATCCGGAAGCACGCTTTGAGGATTTGCAATCGGCATTCAATGCGCTTCAGGAATCCCTACTGTCGGTGGGTAAACGGGCTTATCAGAATTCGGAAGCTGCCAACAAGCCCTCATCTTCCCCGCAATTCCCATCCCCCGCTCCCGCTCCTTCCGTGACGGGGCCAACCAGTTCAGCATTCAGCTCCCCCCCGATCGCCTCCACCCCGGTCACGCCGCCGCCCGTGACTCCCGTGGCCACCAGTCCCGCGCCCGTCAGCGTTCCCAGCCCCAGCCCGGTTCCGGCGGTCACCCCTGCCGTGCCTGCGGTGAACCTGTTGGCCAACGGGGATGGGAATAGCTTTTCGATGCCGGAGTTGAGTGTGGATCCGCCATCCCCGATCGCCTCGATCGCCCTCACGGATTTGGGCATTGAGTTACCGGAGGATGACGATTCGGAATACGATGACTCCACGATCGCGGCCGACTACGAGGCGATCGAGGACTAAACGCCCGATCGCTCCAATCTTGATCGATTCCCAAGCCAATTTCGACCCATTCCAACAGTCGCCAGCCCAGGCCAACTCTCCCAAGATTGGCCTGGGTAACCCCCCTCATCCATAGACGGCAATTACGCCCCCTCGCCAGTTGCAGCGTCACACCCCCTTTTGTTAAGTTTCGTCTGTTGGAGTTGCCCCTAACCACCCACACACCGATTGAAATCGCGCTATGGCTGATTACTACGAGACTCTCGGCGTATCTCGCGACGCAGATAAGGACGAAATTAAGCGAGCCTACCGTCGGTTAGCTCGGAAGTATCACCCCGACGTGAACAAAGAGGCGGGGGCAGAAGAGCGGTTTAAGGAAATTAACCGAGCCTACGAAGTGCTCTCGGAGCCAGAAATGCGGGCCCGGTACGATCGCTTTGGCGAAGCCGGTGTGTCGGGAGCCGCCGGGGGGCCAGGCTTCAGCGACTTTGGTGTGGGCGATATGGGGGGCTTCGCCGACATTTTTGAAACCTTCTTTGGTGGGTTTGCCGGAGCTGGCGGGGTTGGGGGGCCCGGTGGTGGCCGACGACGCAGCGGGCCGGTGCGGGGGGATGACCTCCGCCTCGATTTGCGCCTTGACTTCAAGGAGGCCATCTTCGGTGGCGAAAAGGAAATCCGGATTAGCCATCTGGAAACCTGCAACACCTGCAACGGTTCCGGAGCCAAGCCGGGAACCAGCCCCAAAACCTGCGGCACCTGTGGCGGCTCAGGCCAAGTGCGCCGAGCCACCCGCACGCCCTTCGGCAGTTTTGCGCAAGTGTCCGTTTGCCCCACCTGTAACGGTACGGGTCAAGTGATTGAGGACAAATGCACCGACTGCGGCGGCCGCGGCACCAAACAGGTCACCAAAAAGCTCAAAATCTCCATCCCGGCTGGGGTAGACAACGGCACGCGACTGCGGGTTTCCAACGAAGGCGACGCGGGCAAGGCCGGCGGCCCGCCTGGGGATCTTTACGTTTACCTTTTTGTGAATGAGGAGGAACAGTTCCAACGGGATGGCATCAATATTCTGTCGGAACTGTCCGTGAGCTATTTGCAGGCAATTTTGGGGGCCACGATCGAGGTGGAAACGATCGATGGCACGGAGGCGCTGGAAATTCCGGCCGGAACCCAACCCAGCACGGTGTTAACCCTGGAGGGCAAGGGCGTGCCTCGCTTGGGGAACCCCAGCCAGCGCGGCGATCACCTGATTACGGTGCAGATTGAGATTCCCACGCGGATCAGCAATGAGGAGCGGGAAATTCTCGAGAAATTGGCGGCCCTGCGTGGCGACTCGACCCATAAGGGGGGCCGCGGTTTTTTAGGTAATTTGTTTCATTAGGGGACTGGAAAGGAGTTGACAGGATGGCGGCGATCGCCCTGGAACCGGATGAACAGCTTGATCTGCGGGGAACGCCCTGCCCCATCAACTTTGTGCGCACCAAGTTGAAACTGCAACAGATGGCCGCCGGGGCGCTGCTGGAAGTGTGGCTGGATGCGGGGGAGCCGATCGAGCAAGTGCCCGATAGTTTAACCATGGCGGGCTATGCGATCGAGTTTTTGGGCCCTCACCCCGAGGCGGCAGATGGTCACTTTGTGCTGCAAGTGCGCAAGCCGGCCGCTGCTGCTGCGGAGTCATGACCGGGCAGGCAACGACTCTCCCCGCTGAGCCGATCGCGATCGAACGGTTAATGGGCACGGTTTTGGCCGTGCAAGCCAACTATTACTGGGTGCAGCTTGACCCTGGTGCTCCCATTCCCGCCACCTGCACCACTCAACGGTTGCTGTGTTTGCGGCGGGCCCGCCTGAAAAAGGTGGGTCAACAAGTGGCCGTGGGCGATCGGGTAGTGGTGGTGGAACCGGACTGGCAAGGTCAACGGGGGGCGATCGAAGAAGTCTTGCCCCGCCGCAGTTGGCTCGATCGGCCGCCCGTGGCCAATGTGGATCGGGTGTTGTTGGTTTTTGCCCTAGCGGAACCCGCCTTGGATCCCCATCAACTGAGTCGATTCTTGGTGAAAGCGGAGTCTACGGGGCTGGCGGTCACCCTTTGCCTGAACAAACGGGATTTGCTGTCGGCGGCGGACTGCCAGCAATGGCGCGATCGGCTGCGAAATTGGGGCTATGACCCATTACTGATTAGTGTTTATCAACAACAGGGACTCCAAACCCTACATGAGGCCCTTGCGGGGCAAACAACCGTTGTGGCGGGCCCGTCCGGCGTTGGCAAGTCCAGCACGATCGGGGCCTTAATTGGCACGGATCTACGAACGGCCGCCGTTTCCGGCAAATTGGCCCGCGGTCGCCACACCACCCGCCACGTGGAGCTATTTGAGCTGCCGGGTGGTGGTCTGCTGGCGGATACGCCGGGATTCAATCAGCCTCAACTGACCTGTGGCCCCGCTGCCATTCCGGCCCTGTTTCCCGAAATTCAGCAACGGCTAGCGATCGCCCCCTGTCGCTATGGGGATTGTCGCCACCGCAATGAGCCAGACTGCGCCGTTCGCGGCGACTGGGAACGATATCCTTTCTATCTGGAGTTGCTTGAGGAGGCGATCGACTACGAAGCCGCCCAAGAGCGCCAACGCCAAACCGAAAGCTCCTTCAAGCGCAAAATCCAGCGAGACGGGCGCGAAGTCCTGGAACCCCGGTTGAATAGCAAACGATTTCGCCGCACTTCCCGCCGATTGCAGCACCAGGCGATCGAGGAAACGGATGATCTTTAATATTCCAAACCTGTCCCGAACCTGTCCCGGAGCAATGGCCGGAAGATAGCCGAAGGATGAGCGCTGGCAGCGGGTGGCAATCTTGAGCCGCTTCAACAGCCAGAATGATCGCCTGAACGATATGGAGCCGATCGAGCCATCGACCCGATCGGGCAATCACCCCTAGGATACTTGCAACGCAAAGCCATCCGGCAGGGCGGCCCCCTGCAAATCCGCTTGCCCCAACAGCGTTCCGGTCAAATCCGCCCCGCGCAAATCCGCATCCCGCAAAATCGCCCCCGTCAGATCCGCATAGCTGAGGTCAGCACGCTTCAGATTGGCTCCCGTCAGATCCGTAATCAGAGGCGTTGCGCCGGAAATGCGGCGTAAATTGGCGCGGCAGAGCTTGGCTCCCTCCAATGATGCATGGCGCAAAATTGCCCCATTCAGTTGGCCATAGCTCAAATCTGCCTCCGCAAAGTGGGCGTGCTGCAAATTCGTGTGGTGATTAGGGGTCGATCGAAAATCCACCTCATATAAAACGGCCCCTTGCAAATCTGCCCGCGCCAAATCCGCACCGCTCAAAATTGCCTTGCAAAAGTTGGCGAACTTCAAGCAAGTTTGCGTCAAAATTGCCCCCGTTAAATCTGCCTCTCGCAGCGTTGCCTCGCTCAAATCTGCTCCATGCAAATTCGTTCCCCAAAGCAGCGATTCACTCAGATCCGCCTGTTGCAGATTGCAATGGCTGAGGTTGCTTTTACCTAATCTTGCTTGCCGAAAATCCGCTTGCTTAAAGTCAAATCCCTGGAAATTCATGGCGGTTAATTCCACATCCCGCATTTGGATGAGATGGAATTTTTGTTCACCCGCTGCACCGCGCTGAATCAGTTCTTGCACGTCCATAAAGTCCGTGATTTCCTATCGATGAATTCGGTTAACAGCCTGTTTAATCGCTAATCATGGCCGCTTGAATGGTTGCTGCTGCACGATTGCCGCGATCATCCGGGGTGGCTTTGGGCGGCCGATCGCCCTGCTCGATCGCCCATTCCCGTCGGGCCCAATTGGAACTGTTGAGCCTGTTGCCGCAGTCGATCGCCAATGCCATCGCAAACACTCTGACAAAGCACAAATACCTTGGGATCCGCCACTTCGTAATAGGCGCTAACGCCCTTGGGCTGCCGGGACAAGATGCCCGCCTGGGTCATAATCTTCAGGTGTTTGGACAAGTTGGCTTGACTAAAACCCGTCGCTTCCGTCAGTTCCATCACGTTCATGGGCCCCGATCGCAAACAACACAAAATTTGCAAGCGGCTCACTTCCGAAAGCACCTTGAAATAGTCAGCGATCGAGGTCAAAACTTCAGGGGTCAGCGGGTTGCAATCTTGATCAGTCATGCCAGAAGGGGGCCAAGCAATGGCGTTGGAGAATATGCAAGCGTTTGGGAGCAAACAGGCTGCTGGTGAGGGCAATTCAGCATGGGAGCACAGGAGCAAGATGGCCCAATGTGCGATGACCCAATGAGATGACCCAATAAGTATAACTGGATAGCCATAAAGAGTTTAATAGAGATTGCCCGATCGCCCAAGGGACATCCCACAACCCTTTCAGCCAAGCTGATGCGCATGGAATGCCTTGCGATATCCTATGGGGGAAGCTTGGACTCTAGCAACGCGAGATCGTAGCCGAATGGACTCTAAATACCGAAGAATTCTACTGAAGCTCAGCGGCGAAGCGCTGATGGGTGACTTGTCCTATGGCATCGATCCCGAAATTGTCCACGGCATTGCCCGCGAAGTGGCGGAGGTGATGGCCACGGGGGTGCAACTGGCGATCGTGGTGGGCGGTGGCAATATTTTCCGAGGAGTCAAGGCGGCGGCCGGCGGCATGGATCGGGCCACGGGTGACTACATCGGCATGATCGCCACGGTGATGAACGCCATGACCCTGCAAGATGCCCTAGAGCGCCAAGGGGTACCCACCCGAGTGCAAACCGCGATCGCCATGCAAGAAGTGGCTGAACCCTACATTCGACGACGCGCCATTCGTCATCTAGAAAAGGGACGAGTGGTGATCTTTGGGGCTGGTTCCGGCAACCCGTTTTTTACCACGGACACAACGGCAGCGCTGCGAGCGGCGGAAATTGATGCGGATGTGATCTTTAAAGCCACGAAGGTGGATGGGATCTACGACGCGGATCCAAAGACCAATCCTGAGGCAAAACGCTACACCAGCCTCAACTACAATCATGTTTTGACGCAGGATCTGCGCGTGATGGATGGTACCGCGATCGCCCTGTGCAAGGAAAACAACATCCCGATCGTGGTGTTTGACTTGACCGTTAGCGGCAATATTCAGCGCGCGGTCATGGGAGAATCAGTCGGCACGATTGTAGGAGGACGCTGTGAAGTTAGCTGACGTTGAAAGCAACATGCAAAAGAGTGTGGAAGCCACCCTGCGCTCTTTTAATACGCTTCGAACGGGGCGGGCGAACACCTCCCTGCTCGATCGAATTGTGGTGGAATATTACGGCACTCCTACGCCTTTGAAGTCTTTGGCCGGCATCAGCACCCCCGATGCCAGCACCATTGCGATTCAGCCCTACGATAAAACCACCCTGTCGTTGATCGAAAAAGCGATCTCGATGGATGAAGATATTGGCCTCACGCCCAATAACGATGGTTCGGTGATTCGCCTGAATATTCCGCCCCTCACCTCAGAGCGCCGCAAGGAACTGGTGAAGGTGGCCTCGAAGTATGCCGAAGAAGGCAAGGTCGCCATTCGCAACGTGCGGCGAGAGGCGATCGATCAAATTCGTAAGCAAGAAAAGAGCGCCGAGTTGTCAGAAGATGAAGCTCGTGATTTGCAAGATCAGGTGCAAAAAACCACGGACAAATTCATCTCCAAAATTGACAGCTTGCTAGCGGAAAAAGAAAAGGACATCATGACCGTTTAACAGGTTTGGTGAACGAATTGGCAACCCGATCTCGTTCAGGTGCTGCCCTGCTGTGGGATTGGCCTGACTCGATCGGGTTTTGCTGTTTTGCGATGGAGTTGGCTATTTGAATTTCGGTTGAATCTCGGTTGAATTCAGCCTGAATTTCGGTTGGTTTCAGCTCCGTTGCTTCCAGATCCCTCTTGCAGTGAATTTTTGACCTATGACCCTTTCAGTTGGCGATCTCGCCCCCGATTTCACCCTGCCCGATGGCGAAGGCAACTTGGTGCAACTGTCGGCGCTGCGGGGCCAGCGGGTGGTGCTCTATTTCTATCCTCGGGACAACACGCCCGGTTGCACCAAAGAGGCCTGCGGTTTCCGCGACCACCACGCTGAATTCCAAGCAGCAAACACCGTGATCTTGGGTGTCAGTGCAGACGACGCAAAAGCTCACCAGAAATTCACCCAGAAGTTTTCACTTCCTTTCCCGTTACTCTGTGATCTCGACGGTTCCGTCGCTACCGCCTATGAGAGCTATGGCCCTAAAAAATTCATGGGCAAAGAATATATCGGAGTTTTCCGACAGACTTTCGTTATTGGGGTAGATGGTAGGATTGAGCAAATCTATCGGAAAGTGAAGCCTGAAATTCATCCAACTCAGGTTCTTGCTGACCTTTCAACCCCGTTGGCATCCCCTGAATGAACTGGGAAATTTGGCCGTGACCGGTTTTCGTCCTTTGGCCCAAGTTTGGCGCTATGTCAAAACAGTTTTGGGTGTGGTGTTTCGCCATCCCCTGGTGGGTGTGACGATGATTCCGGTGATGCCGGATGGCCGGTTCGTGCTGGTGAAGCGGCGGGATAACGGCCTGTGGTCGTTACCCGGTGGTTTGGTGGATTGGGGCGACACGATCGCTTCGACCATTCACCGTGAGCTGGCGGAGGAAACGGGTCTCACCGTTGTGGCGGTGGGGCGGTTAGTGGGGGTTTATTCGGCCTTTGACCGCGACCCTCGAATCCATGCCGTGAACATTTCTGTGGAAGTGCAGGTGACTGGAGCGATCGCCCCGGTGGATCAACTGGAAATTGCAGAAGTGGGCTTGTTTGCGCCAAGTTCGATCGGGGGGATGTTGTTGGCGCATGATCATGCGAGACAAGTCCAGGATTATTTCAGAGGCCAAGCCGTTGTGGATTAAACCCCAGACAGCGGCCCAACTGGTGCGTAATGCCCGAATGCGGTTGCCGCGAGGGGATTGGTTTTGGCGAGAGGCGGGAAAGCCGAACTCGCTGGCGGTGGTTTGTTTGCATGGGGCAGCCCATGACGGCGGCCAGTGGCAGGGGCTTTTGGAAGCGTTGGGGCGATCGACCCATTGCCTTGCGCCGGACTTGCCCGGGGTGGGGGAGTCGGGGCGGCCGCGCTGGGAGTCGTTGCCGGGGTTGCTGGCGGCGATCGATGAGTGGTTGGACGCGCTGCGGGTCGATCGGCTGTGGCTGCTGGGAGCCGACTTGGGCGCTTGGATCGCCATCAGCTATGCCCTGTATCGTCCCCATCGTGTGCTGGGGGTGTTGCTGGTGGATCCGGAGCAAACCTTGAAAGGTGCTCAATTACGATTCCGGTGGCCACAGTTGGGTTCTCCCCGTCGCAGGCGGCAAACGGCGACCCCATCCTTGCTGAAGCGGGCGGTTCGATCGCCTGCATCACCGATCAATTTGGAGTGGGGCACGGTTCGGGCCGAAATTTTGGAAACGAAGAATTGGGATAGTCTGGTTTGTCCAGTTTGGACGCTGCGGGCTGTGCGCGAAACCGGGCGCGATCGGGGGCGTTCAGCCAAGGGGCCCCATGCGGCTTGGTTAGCCCAGACTCGACAGGCGTTTTTGCCTCTGGAAGGGGGGCAGCAAATTCAAGAAGCGCCGGAACTGGTGGCGGAGATCATTGCCAGAACCATGGCAAACCCCCGATCGCCCATTTTGCAACTGGATCTCTAGGAGCCAGGATGGGCGCGGAACCTGGGCAATTTTGGGAAAGTGAAGGCAATGATGGAGCAGGGCGCACCGATGGAGGATCTAAAACGGTTGCTGGAGGCGGTCGCGGCGGGGCGGGTGGCCCCTGAACAGGCCATGGCCAACCTGCAAGATCAGGGTTTTTTTGCGGTGGAAGGGTTTGCCAAGGTGGATTGGCAACGGGAACGGCGCACGGGGTTTCCGGAGGCGATTTGGGGCCAAAACAAAACCCCGGAACAGATCGCAGCGATTATGTTGGCGATGCGCGATCGGGGCGCGCCCGTGATTTTGGCAACGCGGGTCGATCGCGCGGCCTATGACCAAATTGCTGCGATCGTGCCGGATTTGTACTACCACGCCTTGGCGCGGATTTGCGCTTGGCAGTCGCCGGCCGCCCTGCGTCGCCAGCTTCGGCCCGGCACGATCGCCCTGGTGTCGGCGGGAACGGCTGATTTACCCGTGGCGGAAGAAGCGGCGGTGACCGCTGAGTTAATGGGATTTCGGGTCGATCGGCTCTGGGATGTGGGAATTGCGGGTATTCATCGGCTGTTTGCCCACCGCGATCGCCTGGCCCAGGCTGACGTGTTGATTGTGGTCGCGGGGATGGAAGGGGCCTTGCCCAGCGTGGTGGCGGGGTTGGTGGATGTGCCGGTGGTGGCCGTGCCCACCAGCGTGGGCTATGGGGCCAACTTCAACGGATTGGCCCCGCTGCTGACCATGCTCAACTCCTGCGCGGCGGGCGTGGGGGTGGTGAACATTGACAACGGCTTCGGAGCGGCGATCCTGGCGGGCCAAATCCTGCGCACGGCGGCCCGCATTCCCATTCCCGATCGCGCCTCTGAAGATCAAAAATGAGCAGCTCAGAATTGAGCGCTAATAAGCGCTGATTTGGCTCCTTTGTAGTGCTTTTGCAGATTTATCGGGGAATTTACTGGGGAATTTACTGAGAAATCTGCTGACGAAACTGTTCAGCCTTGGCCGCTAAGTCCACTTGGGCGATCGCCTCCTGATGCCCAGAAGCCAGCCATTTGAGCTGCACCGTGCCGTTTTCGGCCTCCGCATCACCCAAAATGACGCAAGCGGCAGCTCCGGCGCGATCAGCCCGTTTGAATTGCTTACCAAAGGCACTGGCGCTCAAGTCCATTTCCACCGCAAAGCCCCCCTGCCGCAGAACTTGGGCCACTTTCAAGGCCTGTTGTTCGGCCTGTTCGCCCCGGGAAACCACGTAAAAATCCACCCGATCGCCCGTCAAGGGTTGCAATTGTTGCAACAACAAAATCAACCGCTCCATCCCGATCGCCCAGCCCACGGCCGGCGTTTCCGGGCCGCCCAGCTCGCTCACCAAGCCATCGTAGCGACCACCACCGCAAACGGTGGCCTGTGCGCCCAAGTCATCGGACTGGATTTCAAAGGCCGTGTGGCTGTAGTAGTCCAACCCTCGCACCAGTCGTGAATCCACTTGGTAAGCAATGCCCAAATCCGTCAGGGCCTGTTGCACCTTGGCAAACCGCGCGGCCGACTCGGGCGAGAGGGCATCTAAAATGCTGGGGGCTTCCTGGCAAATTTCCTGGGTTTTGGCCACTTTGCTATCCAAAATCCGCAGGGGATTGCGGCTGAGGCGATCTTGGGAATCCGGATCCAAGTCCGCGAAGTATGGCGTGAGGTAGTCCACCAGTTGGGCCCGATAGGTGGCGCGATCGACCCGATCGCCCACGGAATTCAGCAACATCCGCAACGATTTCAACCCCAAGTGATTCAGCAGCTCCACGGCCACCGCGATCGCTTCCACATCCGCCCGCGCATCCCCACTACCCAACAGTTCCGCGCCAATTTGGTGAAACTGCCGTTGCCGGCCCGCCTGGGGGCGCTCGTACCGGAACATGGGGCCGCAATACCACAACCGTTGGGGGCCGCCAGCCGCAAAGAGCTTGTGCTCCACAAAGGCCCGCACTGCGCCCGCCGTGCCTTCCGGCCGCAGGGTCAAGGAGCGATCGCCCCGATCGGTGAAGGTATACATTTCCTTACCCACCACATCCGTTGCTTCGCCAATGCCCCGGGCAAACAGCTCCGTTTGCTCAAAGATGGGGGTACGAATTTCCCGGAATGCGGCGCGGCCCAGCACTTGGCGGGCGGTGGCTTCCACGTGCTGCCAATAGCCGATTTCGGTCGGCAAAATATCTTTGGTTCCGCGTAGGGCTTGAATGGCAGTCATGGCAGGCGATCGAGTCGAGGTGAAAGAATCGAATTGAAAGGGTGGTGAAGCGTTCAATATCCTAGAGCGGTTGGGGCCCCGAGATCCTGCAAATTCTGTTGATTAATCCCCGCAACTGCTTAGGTCGTGGGGAGCGATCGCCAGGGGCCAAACCGATCGGCATAGTGATCCAAAATCGCTTCCACCTGTTGCCGGGCCCGATCGCCCAGCACCGGATCCAGTTCGATCGCCACGCCTCCCACCTGACTTTGCAAATAATCAAACTCCTGGGAGGTTTGGGGCAACAAAATCGCCTGCACCCCAGCGACCAAGTTCAGGTGGGCCGCCAGTTCACGGTAAACCGCCAGAGGCAGGCGATCGCAGGTTAACGCTTGCCGCATGGAATCAGAATTTAACAGCGCCATAATCGCTACGGTCGGTGATAACGAGGGTCGAAATAATGTCGAAATAAAAAGGGTTGATCGGCTGTGACGAATCGCCGTGATTTCTTGCGGTCAATATCGATATGGATCCAATCGGCATCGATATAGATGTGATCAGTATCGATATGGAATGGATCAGGATCGATCTGTACCAACCTGTACTGGTCAATGCAGATCGCTGTAGATCAACACAGAATCAATCGCAATAGATCAAATGTTCTAGGCTTCCGGGGTTGGCTCTGTTTCCCCATTGGACACGGGGCGATCGCGCCGCTGGGCCCACAATTGTCGATAGAGCAACTCCAAATCGTTGCCCGCCCGCCGAAACAACTTGGCTTGGGTAAACACTAGCCCCTGAAAGAGGCGATAAAACGCCAACGACCCGATCGCCACCACCAGCCCCGTCGCCGTGCTGATCAGCGCTTCCCCAATGCCCAGGGTGACCCCCGCCGTGGCATCGGTTCCCAACTGCCCAATTCGGATTGATCCCAAGGAGCCAATCAGCCCCAACACCGTGCCCAACAGGCCCAACAGGGGCGAAAGAGCAATCACCGCCTCTAGCAGTTTGTCGCCCTTGCGCATGGCGCTGAGTTCTTCTTCGGCGGCCGACTCCAGGGCCAGGCGAAAGAGTTCCGGGTCTGGGTCTTCTAGCTTTAGGGGAGCCGCCAAAAACCGCCCGATCGGTTGGTCGCGGGCCTTGCTGGCGATCGGGCCGGCGCTGCTCCAGTCATTGCGGGCCGACTCCAGGATTCGATCGGCCACCTCCCGTTCCCGCAGCAAAATGCGCCCCCAAAACCAACAGCGCTCAAAGACCGTCCCCACTGACAGCACCGACAGTGTTAACAACGGCCACATGGCCGGGCCGCCCTTGGTAAACAGATCACTTACACTCACGGTTTCGTCCTTGCTCGTTGCGCGATCGCTCGTTCCCTGGCCAGAGCGCAGGAGAGCCAAAGCATCGGTCAGCCCCGCGCCAAGGGCACAACATTGCGCTCGGCTTTACACTTAACTTCGCAAATTTAGCAAATTTAACGGATCCATACCTAACGCCCCAGAGCGGCCACCCCGCCTTTCGATCGGGATTCAACGCAAAATCACCGGGCAAACTGCAACCAAATTTGCACCATCTCAACAGAGGATTGGGTTAATCTAAAGACATGCGACTCTGAGCGATCCCTCAACAGTCGATCGAACCGCCGTCAAGGAGCCTTCGATTAATGGACTATATCGAACAGGTGATAGAAAAGCTGAAACAGTGGGCACAGAAGGTGATCGAAGCGCTGCTTGGCCCACAGGCCCAGCCGGAGGCGGAACCGATTCCCGTGCCTGTGGATGATCGCGCCTATCGCCGCCGCTAATTGGATATTTGTCCTGGGAAGTTAGCGTCAAGCGTTCGTATCTTTCAACAACCGATTTAAACCGACGATTCGCCAAGCAAGGGGACTATCCTCTTGCTTGTGCTTTGAAGGGGGGTTGGGCACTGTCAGCCAACCCCGTAAAAATGCTGATTTTTTGATCCAAACCATAGTTCCAAACCATAGTCCCACCTACGCCCAAGCACGACAGACAAGGGGCTTAAGCCCCTTGCCCCCCACGATTTCGCCACGGTGGAGTTAGGGAATTGGGGGAGCGAATTCTGACCTGAAGTTGGCGCGACCCTCAGAAAAGCCTCAGAAAAACTGGGGCTGAAATTTTGCGAGAATGGGCCACTCAGTCCATTGAATTAGACCGCGAAAGAGCGCCGAAATCCGCGTGAAAATCTTGATTTTGCATGGCCCCAATCTGAATTTGCTGGGGCAACGGGAACCGGGAGTCTATGGAACCCTGACCCTGGCGGCCATTAACGAACGTTTGGAACAGGATGCGGCGGAGCTGCAAGTGGCGATCGATTGTCGCCAGTCCAATCACGAGGGAACGTTAATTGACTGGATCCATGAGGCTCTGGGGCAATTTGACGGTTTGGTGATTAATCCCGGTGGCTACACCCACACCAGCGTGGCCATCCGCGACGCGATCGCCGGGGTGGCCATTCCCACCGTGGAAGTACATCTCAGCAATATCCACAAACGGGAAAGCTTCCGTCACCATTCCTACATTGCTCCCGTGGCGATCGGGCAAATTTCCGGCTTCGGCCCCGAAAGCTACCGGTTGGGGCTGCGGGCGTTGGTCACCCAGTTGCAATCAAGCAAGTGACCCGACTAATTTCTGCCGAACTCTTTGCTAGGTGTTATGGATAATCTCGCGGAACCTGAATGGACGTAACTGGACTCGAACCAGTGACCCCCACGATGTCAACGTGGTGCTCTAACCAACTGAGCTATACGTCCGTAACGGGTTATCACCATACCATGATCTCTTGAAAAAACGCAAAGCTTTGACCAAGGTTTTTCAAGGTTTTTTCGCGAGCGGTGCGTTGGGGGGCGATCGAGCGGCCTTCAGCGGCTGTCAGTCGCCCCCGAGCCTGGTTAGGATAGAGGCGCTTTCCCAACCGTTGCTGCCGGACATTGCATCCCCAGCCTGTCATGGTTGGCAATTTCCCCTGAGGATTCGGATTCGTGGCCAAAATTACCGCTCACCAGTCTTTGCGCAATCTTGATCGACTGGCCCGTTTAGGGGTGATCGGGGGCATGACTTTGGGGGTTGGCCTGGCGATCGGGTTGCCGTTGGCCCCTGTGGCCCAGGTTTCTGCCGCCCGTCCCAATTTGGATCCGCTGGCGCAACTGCGGGCTTTCAACCATTGCCGAGGCTGCGATTTGCGCTATCGAGACCTCACCAGTTTGAACCTGCAAGATGCGGATCTGCGATCGGCCAACCTCTACGGAGCCAACCTGCGAAACGTCAATCTCCAGCGGGCAAACTTGGCAGAGGCCAACTTAGGCGCAGCCGACTGCACCAGGGCAGATTTTCGAGGAGCCAATTTAGAACGGGCCAATTTACGGGCCACCAATTTCAGTGCAGCCCAGCTCGATCGAGTGAACTTTGCTCGCTCCAATTTGATGTTCGCGGACTTGCGGGGAGCCAGCTTGGCCAATGCCAACCTCAGGGATGCTCACCTGGTGAATATTCGGAGCGACGGAGCCGAGTTATGTGGGGCAACCCTGCCCAATGGCACGTTGGTGCGGCAACCCTGCGAAGCCCCCAAGCCCGAACCCAATAAGTTTTAGAAGACCATGGGGCGATCGGTTGGTTCGCGCTGATTCGCAAGTCCCACGCAAAGCTCACGCAAAATCCACAAAACAGCCCTCAAAGCCGTTTATCAATCATGTCTGCCAGCAAGGCCAAAATGGCCGTTTGGGTGGCAGCCAACAGTAAAATTAGGGTGGCTTCCGTCAAGTCATTGCGCACAAAAATATCTTGCGCCAACGAAACGCAAAACCCGATCGCAAAGGCCGCTGAAACGGGCATCAAAATTCGCATCGGCGCAAAATATAGCCCCGTGCGCAGAATAATTTGCACAAATCGCAAAGTGTCCCGAATCGGTTTAATTTTGCTGCGGCCTTGGCGCGGGCGATAGTCGATCGGCTCGTAATGCACCGTATAGCCATTGGTGAGCATGGCCACCGTAATTGTGGTGGTGAAGCTAAAGGTATTGGGCAAAATATTCAAAAACCGATCGGCAATTTCCTTCCGAAAAATCCGCAAGCCACTATTCAAGTCAGGAATCTTGGTTTTGGTAATCCACTCCGCAAAGCGAACGAGAAACCACTTGGGAATTTTCCGCAAATTGGAATATTGCACATTCTCTCCAGTCCGCGACCCCACAACCATGTCCGCTTCCGCCAGTTGAATTAAATTCACCAAGGCCGGAATCCGTTCGTTGGGATAGGTTCCATCCGCATCGGTAATTACAATCAAAGAATACTTGGCGTGACGAATTCCGGTTTTTAAGGCCGCACCATAACCCCGATTAATGTTGTGATCAATGACCCGAATACCGGGTAGTTGATGCAAAATTTCACCGGTTCGATCGCTGGAACCATCATTCACAGCAATGATTTCATAGACACCCGGATAAGCACTGAGGGTGGCTTGCAGATGTTCGATGGTGGGAGCAACGCCCAATTCTTCATTAAAAATCGGCAACACCAAAGAAAAAGCAGGATAGGCTATTTCCCCAGAGCGATCGCCTGGCTCATTTTGATCCACCAGAGCGGGATGGTTAGCGATGCTTGGGGGATTGCTACTCATGCGAAATAATCGCCTCAAAAAACAGGAAAGTGACGGGAAATTAAGGGAGCGGGAATGCAGTTAGCACCCGCACACCAAACGCCGTCTACTTTACCATTGGCCTGATCTACCCCAGGAAATTCTAAATGGGGTAGTCATTATCGCCGCAGAGGATCGATCGCCTCATGCCGTTTGGAGCGGTGATGAGGGGGTGATGGGGTGGTGATTCGATCGCGAAACTTCGAGAAAACTCGACCGTCGAGCCTTCGTCAAGCCTTCGTAGAACCTTGGTTGCAGAAATTCAGAGATTGAGAGGTTGATCAGTATGCGTAATTTGGCGGCGCGATCGCCCCGTTGGCGACCCCACTGGCCCCCCTTGGGCCATCTGAAATGGGGATTCTTGGCCGCGTTGGTCATTGGCCTGGCCGCGATCGGGGGCATCGTTAGTTGGGGAACCACCCAGCCCAGCCAGGCCGCAACCCCCGGCGGTACGGAACTGGTTTGGTATGGCCAATCGGCCTTCAAGCTCACCACCCCTTCGGGCAAAGTGCTGTGGCTCGATCCCTGGTTGCAAAATCCGGCCAACCCCGAGGGAAAAGCCATCCTGAACCAGCTCGATCGGGCTGATTTGGTGCTCGTCACCCACGGCCACAACGATCACGTGGGAGATGCAGTGGCGATCGGCCAAAAAACCGGGGCCCAATTGGTGGCCACCTTTGACTTGGCCAATGCTCTGGTTTCCGTGTTGGGCTACCCCAAAGAGCAATTGCAATTTCCGGCCCTGGGCAACTTCGGCGGTCAAATTTCCTTGCTGGATGGGGAAGTGGAAGTGGCATTCGTGCCAGCGGTTCATAGTTCCACCGTCAGCACAGATGGCAGCCCCCAACCCTTTTATGCAGGTAACCCGGGCGGCTTTTGGATCAAGGTGAAAAACGGCCCCACCCTCTACCACACGGGCGATACAGACCTGTTTGGCGACATGGCCCTCATTCCAAAATTTGGCCCCGTAGATTTGATGTTGACCTGCATTGGTGGCAAATTCACCATGGGCCCCGATCGCGCCGCTGAAGCGGTGGAATTGGTGCGCCCCAAATTGGTGATACCCATGCATTACGGCTTATTTTCGTTGCCGGGCACACCGGAACAGTTTGCCGCAGCCCTGAAAGCTAGACGCATCACCACGCCCATGAAGGTGATGAAAATTGGGGTTCCCGAACAAATTTAGGAACCGCATTTTTGCAGCCCAACAATCAACAACCCAACAATCAACGTTGATGGGCTTTTTGGGCAATTCATCAACAACCAGTCCACCAAAAACACTGGCAAGCTGATCAAAAATGATCGATCGCCCTGCCAGTGTTTTTCATGATTCATCGTCAACATTGCAATGCCCCGATCGAGTTGAAAACTCAAAATCATGGGACATTTCAACTCAGCAAATTAATTCGGAACTATGCGGGTTCCCCTTCGGAAGAGTCAGGGGCGATCGCGGCAAACTTGGCAAACACTTCCGCCTCCGTCAGGTTCACCGTTTGGTTCGCAAAGTCATAGTAATGGGGCTTGCGATCGACAAAAATTTGCTCCGTGAATTCAAAAGGCTGGTCATCGGCAAATAATCCTGCTGGCACAAAATAGTCCTGAGTCGGAACCAGCCGATAAAACAAATGCGTGCCACATTCACCGCAAAATGCTCGCTCAGCCCAGTCGGACGATCGGTAAACCTTCAGTTTCTCGCTTCCTTCGATTTGCACATTGGAACCGCAAGCAATTCCCAACGCTGGGCCACCACTCCATCGACGACACATCCCACAATGACAAGCATCCACGGTGGTTTTGTCGGGAACTTCAATGGCGATCGCCCCACACAGACAGTGACCTTTCATCGATCGCGCCTCCTCCATCAGAGACTATTTGAACGGCCGCAACAATGGTTACAACAAGGACTGCAACAACAGCGGTTACGGCAACCATTATTTGATTTTAGTACAATAACCCTCAGGGGTCACTGCCAAAATGTCGCAACGGCGATCAATCGGGCGATCGCTTGCCTCGTCCCCTAGCACCAGTCTTGCAATAATCTAGGCTGAAGGTGCTGCCCGATCGCGCCCAAGAACTCTATTGATCGTTCGATGCCCCACTCCAGATTGAGCGCACCAATAAAGCCTTCTATCAAACTTAGCGAGCCAACAAATGATGACTGCCAAAGAACGACTCCTCCTAGCGATCGACCAAGCACCCAAAACCGTCATAGAGATTGTTTTGACGCTTCTGATGTTTGTTCAGCAACAACTTCAGTCATCGCTACAACCCCAAGCAGAGACACCGGAATCTGCTACGGATGAAGCCGCACCATTACCCAGCTTTTTTGCGACTGCCCAGCGCCTAAGCGCAGAACTCCCCGAGGAAGCCTGGAAAGATTGGCCGGCTGATTTTTCAATCAACCTTGACCACTACCTCTACAGCACTCCCTCAAGTTAAAGTGTAATTCTGCCCTGAATAAAGAGGATTAGGGAAGATGACCAGCGCAGCTTTAGAAAACCTAGCCAGACAAATTCTGAATTTATCATGGGGTGATCGAATCCGCCTTCTTTGGCAAATTCTGCAACAGCTTTGGCAAAAATCAACAGTTCTTGAGTCTCATAGGTTGAGTACTGCGGAACCTAGTCCTTTTGAGCAGCAATTCGGAACATTAACACTCGATGAGCCTTGTGATTTCGACAATGAAAGTATCGATGCTGACTTGGCACGTGCTTACGCTAGTGACCTGGAATCTTGATGATACTTCTCGATACCTCCGGGCTACTTTGCCTGCAATACGAGCAAGAGTCGCGCCATCAGCAGGCCGTCACTGCCTATCGAATGGCAACAGCTTGGATTACTCACAGCTTCATTATTGATGAATATATGTCGCTAGCAACGGCACGGCGCTATTCGCGAACCAAGGCTATCAACTTTATCAACTCATTGTTGAATACACCAAAGATTGAAATAGTTTGGGTTGATGAATTTCTGGTTAGAGCTGCCGTCACACTCTTGCAGAATCGCCCTGATAAGACTTACTCTCTCTGCGATACTGTCAGCTTTGTTTTGATGCAGCAGCGGGGTATTCGTGAAGCATTGACGACTGATAAACACTTCACCCAAGAAGGATTTACAGCAATTTTGCGGCAAACAAATTGAGGGCGCAGGGTTGCTAGTCCCCACGCCCCCGATCGAACTTACTTCTTGTCACGCGAACGCTTCAAGCCAGGAAACACCAACCAGGCGATCGCCACCGAACCAGCAAACATTGCTGCCACCGGAAAGGTCTGCGACAAAGCCGCCAACGCCGCCGTTACTTCCAACAACAACTTGATGTCTTCGAGGGTTTCCATCGGCTGTCCTCCGAACTCGATATCTCTATCAAACTCGGCGCTTGTCGGAGTTACAGCCGTTGCCCTGTCGGACTTGGGTTGCTCTTTGATGAAACTCAGCGCGGGAACAGATCCAAAACCTGTCCCCGCTCATGAACTGAGTCATTCAGCGCAGTTTGCGATTACAGGCTCGACAGCACTTCGCGAGCGGCGGCCAAGGTGGCTTCGATGTCCTCGTCTGTGTGGGCCAACGACGTGAAGCCCGCCTCAAACTGCGAGGGAGCCAGGTACACGCCCCGCTCCAACATGCCCCGGTGGAAGCGGCTGAACTTGGTCAGGTCAGCGGCCTTCGCTTCTTCGTAGTTGCGCACGGGGCCTGCCGTGAAGAACATGCCGAACATGCCGCTGATGTGGCCGCCGCAGACTTCGTGACCTGCTTCCCGGGCGATCGCCAACAGGCCGGTGATCAGCTTGCCGGTGATTTGGTCGAGATATTCGTAGCTGCCGGGACGACGCAGCAGCTCCAGAGTCTTGATGCCAGCGGTCATGGCCAAGGGGTTGCCCGACAGGGTTCCCGCTTGGTACATGGGGCCAGCGGGAGCGACCATTTGCATGATTTCGCGGCGGCCGCCGTAAGCGCCCACGGGCAGCCCACCGCCGATCACCTTACCGAGGGTGGTCAGGTCGGGGGTAATGCCGAATTTTTCTTGTACGCCACCGTAGGCGATCCGGAAGCCGGTCATCACTTCGTCGAACACCAGCAGCGCGCCGTTTTCCTTGGTGATTTCGCGCAGACCTGCCAGGAAGCCGGGTTCGGGGACGATGAAGCCCGCGTTACCCACGATCGGCTCCAGGATTACGCCCGCGATTTCGCCGGGATATTCCGCGAACAGGGCCTTGACGGCTTCCAGGTCGTTGTAGGGGGCGGTCAGGGTGTCGGCGGTGACGTTTTTCGGCACGCCGGGGGAGTCGGGCAAACCGAGAGTAGCCACGCCGGAGCCGGCCTTGACCAAGAACATGTCGCCGTGGCCGTGGTAGCAGCCTTCAAACTTCAGCAGTTTGGTGCGGCCGGTGTAGGCACGCATCAGGCGCTGGACGGCGATACAGGCTTCGGTGCCGGAGTTGACGAAGCGCACCATTTCAATGCTGGGGACGGCATCGATCACCATCTGGGCCAGTACGTTTTCTAGGTAGCAGGGCGCACCGAAGCTGGTTCCTTTGTCGATCGCGGCTTTCAGGGCTTCCAACACTTCGGGATGGGCATGGCCGCAGATGGCGGGGCCCCAAGTGCCCACGTAGTCGATGTAGCGGTTGTTGTCCACATCCCAGGCATAGGCTCCCTGGACGCGATCGAACACGATCGGCTGACCACCCACGGACTTAAACGCGCGCACGGGCGAGTTCACGCCGCCGGGCATCAGCGTTTGGGCAGCGGCAAAAATTTCTTCTGAACGGGTGGTGTTAAGGGCAGTGGCAACCACAGCGAGCTTCTCCTTAGTTGGGTGTAATGGTTGGTTGTGATGGGGTTGGCGAATATCAAACCATTTTTACAACCCTAAAATTTTAAAATGAGAGGGGCGATCGCTGTCAGAAGTGGTAATATAGCCAAGCGATGTTGAGTGGCGCTTGTGCGGCCGCTTGCATAGCCGACCCTGGATGCGTAGCTCAGTTGGATAGAGCATCAGATTCCGGTTCTGAGGGTCGGGGGTTCGAGTCCCTCCGCATCCGTTCCCATCAAATGGCGATCGCATAAAATGGCGATCGCGGGCTGGTTTTGGTGTTGTTCAACCAGCCCTAAGGTTTATTGTGACCACTGACGCATCGCCTTCTCATTCGCCTCATCTACCTTCCCAGTCGTCCGAATCGCGGGCTGGGGCTAATGTTGGTCTCGGGTCTGAGTCTTCACCCCCTGCGGAGTCTGCGGCCGCCAAGCCGGCCCCGGCCAATGCGGTGGTTACTCGCGACATGACGATCGATGACCTCGCTCCGGTCTTTCACCTGGGCGAGCAGCTTTTTCAAAATGAGTTGTATCCCACGCTTTACCGCACTTGGGATGAGTGGGAGGTCACGGGCCTCTACAACACGGATCCGGAATATTGCCTGATTGCGGAAGTGGAAGGCGAGTTTGCGGGATTTGTGCTGGGTACAGTGATTGAAAAACAGGTGACCTACGGCTACATCAATTGGCTCGGGGTTGATCACCGATTCCAGCGCCGGGGCGTGGCCGACTCCTTGGTCGATCGATTCGTGGAGCGCACGATCCACCAAGGGGCCCGCAGCCTATTTATTGATACGGATCCCGCCAATGAACCGGCAGTGAAGTTCTTTACCCGCAAGGGCTTTGACAATGTGCGCCGCCACGTTTACATGTCGCTCGATTTGGGACAACATCCCTACTTTGGCCGATTGATTGACTACGAGCAAGATCAGGTGGAACGGGCTGCTCGCAAGCACCGTCGCCGGGCCAAGGGATAAGCTGTGCAGTTGATCCCCTGATCCCCAAGCCTGCCCTCTGGCGATCGTGGGGTGCGATCGTGGACTCCAATCGTGGGGTGCGATCGTGGACTTTGATCGTGGACTGAACTGGTGAGAAGCAAGGGCCGTCAGCCCCTAATTTGCCCATGAAATTTTTGCCCCTGCGCACCAAAATCGTCCTTGCTGTGGTGGCTAGTGGCTGGCTGGGGGCGGCGGTGGTCGGTCACTTGACCCTGGAGATGATGCGGGCTTCTTTTTCGCCGGCCACCGTGCAGGGCCACCAAGAAAAGTATCGATCGCACGTATTGGCCTATTACCAATCGGCTGGATCTTGGGACGCAGCCAAACAGCGGGAAGACCTAGGCCACTTCATCCAGCGCCGTCGAGCAGCACTGGCCCACAATCGCGCTGCTGACCTGCCTAAGGATCCCCGCCCGATCGATTGTCCTGTGGAAAGCTGGCTTCAGCGGCTCAAGGCTTGGCTAGGCCCTTTGGTGATGTTTGGGCGACCCTCTCCGCCTCCCGTGACCCATGGGGGATTCGGGGCATCATCGTGCAATTCGGAAGCCGCTTTGCCACCGGATTTCCCGGAGTTGCCAGAAGATCCAGCAACGATTCCTGGCCGGTTCCCACCTCCCAAGCCAGGACAAACCAGAACCGACCAGCGAGCCTGGCCCCCCAGCCGCCCGCTGTTTTCCGTGGTGGACTCAGCAGGCAACTATATCCTGCCGCCTGAGCGGGCCGCGCGGGGCGATCGCGTCCCATTTTTCGACTTGCAACGTTGGTGGTCTCAAGTATGGTCACAGCGCATTTCTGAGCTGCAATTAGATGAGCAAATTATTGGTTTCATTGTATTTGAAAATGATTCGGAAGTAGATGACAGCTTCCTAGCCTATGAACAAAGTGTGCGAGTTAGTTTTTTGTTGGCTTTTTTGGTCACAGCGCTTCCCATTGGGATGATGGGTTATTTTTGGGGAAATACGATCGCGCAGCCTTTGGAGCAATTAACAGAAGCCATTCGTTTGATGAAGCAAGGTAATTTAGACCGCGCGATCGAGGTTAAGGCGAATGGTGAAATTGGCCAACTGGCGACTGAGTTTGTGGCCATGCGACACCAACGCCAACTGGCAGAACAAAAATTAGCCCGCCAAAAGCAACAGGCCGAAGCAGCCAAGCACCAAGCGGAACTAGCTAATCAGGCTAAGAGTGAATTCTTGTCGAATATGAGCCATGAGTTGCGAACGCCGCTGAATGCTGTCATTGGATTTTCGCAACTGATGAAGCGCGATATTGGCTTAACTGAGGAGCAAAAAACTAACCTGGCCGTGATTCAGATGAGCGGCGAGCATTTATTGAGACTCATTGATAACTTCCTATCAATGGCCAAGATTGAAGCGGGCAAGGCGGAACTCGTTACACAGTCGATCGAGGTGCGATCGCTCTTTAAAGAAGTCATGGCCATGTTCGAGTTGGCTACCCATCAAAAGGGATTACGCCTCGATTTTGAACTGGATTCCACCTTGCCTGCCTATGTGGTGATGGATGATGGAAAATTGCGCCAAGTGTTGGTCAATCTCTTAGGCAATGCTATTAAGTTTACGCCGGAAGGGGGCATTTCTGTGCAAGTGCAATATGCACCGCCCGATCGCCTGATGGTGGAGGTGATTGATTCCGGGGTGGGCATTGAACCGGCTGAGTTACCCAAGTTATTCCAGTCTTTTGAGCAAACCGCATCGGGGCGATCGAGCCGCGCAGGAACCGGATTGGGATTAGCCCTCAGTCGCTCTTTTATACAACTCATGGGGGGTGAAATTACGGTCAAAAGCCAGCCCAATCAGGGCACTGCTTTTCACTTTTCGATCAGTGCACCCATTGGGGAACCGAACAGCGCCAATCCCGATCCCAGACAAATTATTGGGTTAGCGCCCGATTCCCCAATTCCTCGAATTTTGATTGCTGACGATCGCCCGGAAAATTGCACCCTTTTGAGTCAATTGCTCAAGCGTGTGGGGTTTGCTGTTCGGGAAGTTCATGACGGCTATCAGGCGATTGAGGAGTGGTCTAAATGGCAGCCCCACCTAATTTGGATGGATTTACGGATGCCGCAACTTGATGGCATTTCGGCCATGAGACAAATTAAAAAACTAGCCCGCTCAAAACAGCAGTTTGTGGCTATTCTGGCCCTGACGGCCAGTGCTTTTCAGGAAGATGAAGAAGAGGTTTTAGCAACCGGTTTTGATGGATTTGTGCGCAAACCCTTCCGAGAGCAAACGATTTTGGATGCGATCGCCCATCATCTCCAGGTTCGCTATCTGTATGCCAACTTATCCACCGGTTTGGAAAGCGAGATTAGCAGCAGCTTCAGCGGGCGATCGCCCGTGGCCAGCCCTGAACTCACTGATCGCGTGAGTCAAAAACTACGGAATTTGCCAGAACCTTGGCGTAAGCAAATGCTGAAAGCCGCCCAAGAAGCGGACTTTTTTGAACTGGAATATTTAATTCATAAGTTGCCCCCGGAAGAGGCCTTAGTCATTGCTCAACTGAATCGTATTTTGCATGATTATGATTATGATCAATTACAGTCATTGTTAAGTATCAATCTGTCATGAAACCGTTACAAAATTGCCATGAGACTGTCACGAAATTTGATTGACAGCTAATTGATATTTGATTGATATTTTTAATTAGTGCTTAGTGAATTTTTTAAGTATTGTGCTTGTATTTTGCTCCTTCGCTTCATTGGCAATTAGGATAAATTCACGAATTTCATGATTCGAGTTTCACAATTCGTGAATTAAATTTGCAAATTTTCAGAAACTCGAAACCACAATCTTCAGGATGCAGAGCCGATGAACTATTCAATGATCGATCGTGTCCCCCCAGCAGACGGCCAGCACGAAGCCATCCATGAACTGGAGCACCCGCCCTGCACAATCCCGACAGTGCAAGGCAACATCCTGTTGGTGGATGATAATTTGGTGAACCTGCGAGTCTTGAGCCAGTTGCTGGTGCGGGAGGGTCACAAGGTGCGGCCGGTCAACAGCGGAGAACAGGCGCTGAAGGCGATCGCGGCCCATCGCCCAGACCTGATCTTGTTAGATATTCGGATGCCAAACCTAGATGGTTATGAAGTTTGTCAACGCTTGAAGGCTGATCGTCGATTGCAGTCTATCCCGATCATTTTTATCAGCGCGGCCAACGCTGTTCACGACAAGGTTAAGGGGTTTGAGGTGGGCGGTGTGGACTATATCGCCAAGCCCTTTCAAGAGTTGGAAGTGTTGGCAAGGGTCAACACCCATTTACAGATTTATCGACTGCAACAGGCCCTAAGTCAAAAAATCTTGGATTTGGAAAAGGCGAACGCCAAAATCACAGAGTTGAGCATTCGAGATGAGCTGACGGGACTGTTTAATCGCCGTCACTTTAATGGGCAAATGAGCCAATTATTTGAGCAGGCTCAGCGCTATCGTTCTCCCTTGAGTGTTGCGATCGGGGATGTGGATTTCTTTAAGCGAATCAACGATCGGTTTTCGCACGCGGTGGGCGATCGGGTCTTGAAAGGGGTGGCGCAAATTCTGCAAAAAAATCTGCGATCGAGCGATCTTTGTGCTCGCTATGGGGGCGAAGAGTTTGTGATTGCACTGCCGGGCATCGGCTCAGCAGATGCGGTGGCGGCTTGCAACAAAGTTCGCCAGGCGATCGAACAAGCGCCTTGGCCCAAAATTCACCCAGAACTCAGCGTCACCCTCAGCATTGGTGTTTCTGACCATTTAGCCCTGGGAGATTATGAGGCGATGATTGCAGAAGCCGATCGCTATCTCTATGCCGCCAAACATGGGGGACGAAACCGGGTTTGTGCCGCTTCTTAATGTTTCGTTGAGGCCAAGGCGGTAGGATGATCGTTTTGGATTGCAGCCCCGTTTTTTTGATCGCGCGCGATCGCCCCCTGGGCTGAAGGATGCTGGGCTTGAATCATCCTCGGTCAACGCTGGGGCAGCGCGATCGACCCTTGAACGCAAATTCCGGGGCTGCTGGTTGTGTCGCACTCTTTTGTTGAAAGGCAAGTAACCTATGGGCCCCGTCAGTCAGTTCATCAAACACCACTACCGCCACTTCAACGCAGCGGCCTTGGTGGATGCCGCTGAAGCATTTAAGGTGCATGTGGAAGCCGGAAATCCGATGTTGCTGGCCATGGCCGGAGCCATGAGCACGGCAGAATTGGGCCTGTCGCTGGCGGAAATGATTCGCCAAGGCAAAATCAACGCGATTTCTTGCACGGGGGCCAACCTGGAAGAAGATATCTTTAACCTGGTGGCCCACGATTACTATGTGCGGATTCCGAACTATCGGGACTTGACCCCAGAAGATGAACAAAAACTGCTGGACAAGCATCTGAACCGGGTCACCGATACCTGCATTCCGGAAGAAGAAGCCATTCGCCGCATGGAAAAAGCCGTGCTGGATGTGTGGAAGGCGGCCGATGCAACTGGGCAACGGAAGTTCCCCCACGAATTTTTCTATGAAGTGCTGCTGAATGGCTCCTTGAAGGAGTATTACCAAATCGATCCCAAAAATTCCTGGATGTTGGCGGCGGCTGAACGGAATTTGCCGATCTTTGTGCCCGGCTGGGAAGATTCGACCCTGGGGAACATTTTTGCGGCTCGCTGCATTGAGGGCGACATCAAAAATGTCCACACGGTGCGCACGGGCATTGAATACATGATGGCTCTGGCGGACTACTACACGAAGGTTTCGATCGAGAGCGGCCAGTCGATCGGGTTCTTCCAAATTGCGGGCGGCATTGCGGGCGACTTCCCCATTTGCGTTGTGCCCATGTTGCAGCAAGACCTGCTGCGCGAAACGCCGCTGTGGGGCTATTTCTGCCAAATCAGCGATTCCACCACCAGCTATGGTTCCTATTCGGGAGCCGTGCCCAACGAGAAAATCACCTGGGGCAAGCTGTCGATCGACACGCCCCGGTTTGTGATTGAAAGTGACGCAACGATCGTGGCTCCGTTGGTGTTTGCCTACGTGTTGGGCTGGTAACGAAGCGGCGATCGGTTACCCAATCGATCGCTCAGGTCACTTTCAGATCAATCTCCGGCCAATCTCAGATTGCTGATTGCTAAATGTCAATTGCTGATTGACAAGCAATTGGCAATCGATGTAGCTCATTCGATGTAGCCCATTGTTGCTAGATCTAGCCCTGCTCTGCTGTCTGGGGATGGCTGCCATTTCCCAAGGACAGCGGGGTGGGCCAACCATGCCCAATCGGAGGTATTAAAACTCCAAAATTGCCCACCGCCAATCGATCGGGCGATCGACGGTAGGATGATTGGGATTTAGCGGCAACCTTGGGCCCCAGCGGCTCTGCATTGCCCTGTACCTGGACTTCACCCCCATCCTTGACCATGCCCGACATTGTTGACATTGCCATTAATGCCGGTTCCTTTGAAACCCTCGTAACCGCCGTCAAGGTGGCTGGATTGGTCGAAGCCCTGAAAAGTCCAGGCCCCTTCACCGTATTTGCGCCCAACGACCAGGCCTTTGCTCAGCTCCCACCCGGCACGGTGCAAACCCTGGTGCAAAACCCCCCACAACTGGCTCGCATCCTGAAATATCACGTGGTGGCTGGTAAATACACCCAAGCAGATTTGGCCCAGATGACCCAACTGGAATCGCTCGAAGGTGCTCCGATTCCGGTGCGGGTTGGCAAAAACTTCGAGGTGAAAAATGCCACGGTGGTGGCGGCCGACATCGAAGCGGCCAATGGCGTGATCCATGTGCTCGATCGGGTAATTCTGATGGGTTAATGGGTTAGGGAGCCAGTGGGTTAATCAATGGCAAAAACAATGGCAAAAACGCGGTTTTCCGATTTCAGAATCGGCCGGAAAGGGACTGCCCCGCTCACCAAAATTCAGTTGAGTCTAAGTTGAGTCTGCCAAGCTGAATCCATCAAGTTGAGTCAAATTCGATCCAACTTTTCGATCCCGCTTGAGGCAGTCCAACTCAAGCTTGCGATTGTTTGCGACTCTTTACATTTCTTCAAAATTCCCAATAGGGGACTGCTTTCGCCAAGCTTCCCCCAAGCTCGCTTTGTGAATCGTGCTCCGCAAGGGGCGTTCCGCGCTCAGCGTAGGATTTAGCGCGATCGCTTTGGTTCCTGTTTCGCGCCCGCCCGCCGGTAAGATCAGTCAGCTCACCGTGAACTGAGTGTTGATCGGTACATAGCTGGTTTGGGGGAATGCCATACACTGAGAGACAGTTTGTTAACTGTCTAGACGGACTCGGCTTCCAGGGGCATCTATTGACTGAACGGGAATTCGCTTCCGTCCTCGCCTGGTGTTGAGTTTGCGGTTCGCAGGGCACAGCTATGGTCATGATCAATCCAGACCATGGCCCAACCGAAGCCGCGATCGGAACATGGTTCACTACTTTTTCCCGAGTATCGTTTTTAATAGAGTCTCAGGGGTAGGGAACAGCAGCCGCGAGGACAGATAACATCCAGCCCTTGTAGGTCGCTACTGCTTTTGCTTGTATCAGTCTCATAAGGGGTAGTTCTTATGGTGCCCAATCGCATGCTCTCCCGATTCTTTGTTTCCTCGGTTTTGACGGCCGGGGCGATCGCCCTTTCAAGTTTCACCGCTTCGGCAGGAATGCCTTTGGTTAACGGTCAAGCTGGCTCAGAAGGGCCCGCCGTTAGCTTTAATTCGCTCCCGAGCCAAGAAGCTGGGTTCGCTCCCCGGGGTAACCGCACCCTTCGCCACACGGTCAGTGGAGGCCGGCGCGGTGCTTGTGGTTCCTCGGCCTTGGCCCTCATGCCCTTAGTTCCAGGCCAACAGGGTGCGCTGACGGCCAGTGCTCATCCTTCGCTGTGGGTCTATGTGCCCGCTGGGATGGGCAGCACGGCTCGTTTCCGGTTGACGGACGCAACGGAAGCCGACTTGGACGAGCAAACCATCGCTCTTCCCCAGGAAGGCGGCTTGGTGCAGGTGAAGCTGCGGGATAAGGGCCAAGGCCTGACCGCTGGCAAGGCCTATCAATGGTACGTTTCGGTCACTTGCGAAACGGCCAACGGCGAAGAACCGCGCAACACCTTCGCTAGCGGCTGGATTCAACGGGTGGAAGCCAGCTCTGCGGTGGCGGAAGCAACGGCAGCTCCCGATCGGCTGACGGCGGCGGCGGCCTATGCTCGTGCGGGCATTTGGTACGACGCGGTGAGCAGCGTGATTGAAGCCGATCGCTCGGGCGATCGAGCAGCCGCTTGGCAAGCGCTGGCCACTTCGGCGGGTTTGGATCGATCGCTGATGGCCATTAACCTGCCCAGCAACTAGACCAGCAACCGGCCCCGTAACTCGTCAGATTGCCGGGTGGCAATCCTCAAGACAGTGCGTAGGCTATGATGCCTGTCGAGTCAGAATCAGGATGGAGTGTAAGCTCAATCCTGATTTTGGTTTTTAGGGCTTGTTTCTTGGAGTTGGTTGATGAACTACCTAATTGCTGTCTTTGCCGATCGCATGGGCGTGGAAGCGGCTTACACGGCCCTGGAAGCGGCAGGCTTTGACCTCAAGCAAATGGCCATTTTGGGCAAGGGCTACAAAACCGCCGATGAATTTGGCTTCATTGACCCCAGCCAGCAGGCTCGTCGCCAAATTAAGATGATGGCTTTTTGGACGATTCCCTTTGGCTTTTTGGCCGGCGTGGGATTCAGCTTGGCGACGGGGTTGCAAACCTTCACGGAATGGGCTGGCCCGGTGGGCAACCATTTGGTAGGTGGTCTGTTGGGGGCGATCGGGGGAGCCATGGGCAGCGTGACCGTTGGAGGCGGCCTGGGCCTGACGGGAGGTAACGGCGATGTGCTGGCCTATCGCAATCGACTTGATCAAGATCAATACCTGTTGGTGATCAAAAATCTTGATCTGATGCAAACCCGCCAAGCAAATGATTTAATTCGGCTGCAAAACCCGGAAACCGTACAGGGCTATACCGATTCTGGGGCCGTTTAAACGCACAATCCATCCGGGATTTCATGCACCATGTTGGCTCCTTGGGGGGAAACTGCCCACCCCCAGACCCAAACAGGATTCAGGTTTCCCGTCCCTCATCAACAACCCACCCGCTGGCGAGCTGGCGGGATGAGGATGGGTTTCTAAAGCCCCGCCTTCCTATAATCTAGGGAGCATGACCAACCTTACCGAGCCAGCCGATCGCTCTATGAGTTCGACCATCCATTCGCTCGATCGAGAAGTTGCCGCAGCCTCGGCATCAGACTTGTTTTTGCGGCATCGTCTCAAGGTGATGGAAGACCTGTGGCGGCAGGTGTTGCAACAGGAGTGCGGTCAGGAATTGGTATCCCTGCTAGATCGACTGTTGGATCTCTGCGCGCCGGACGGCCAAGCCGCTGATTTTTGCGAAGCTGATGTTTTGAAGCTGGTTGAAAACCTAGACCTTAATTCGGCAATTCGGGCTGCGCGTGCCTTTGCCCTTTATTTTCAACTGATTAATATCGTTGAGCAACATTACGAACAACGCGATCAACAACGGCAATACGAAACTGCCAGCAGTCAGCCCATTTTGACGAAGCTTTTTAGCAACCATAGCCCCTTTGACAATCCTGAATCGAAGGGTGGAATTGAAGCAAAGGTGCTGGAGCGGAGCATTCCCAAACCGGATCAGATTCCGGATAATTGCGGTACGTTCTATTGGCTATTTCCCTATTTGCAACAACTGAATGTGCCGCCTCGGCAAATTCAAAAGTTGATTGATCAATTGGATATTCAGTTGGTCTTTACGGCTCACCCAACGGAAATTGTGCGCCACACGATTCGCGATAAACAGCGGCGGTTGGTGAAGATTTTGCGGGAGCTGGATTTGGTGGAGGAAGATTTGCGCGATCGGGGGCTGAGCACCTCGATCGAGGCCCAAACCCTGCGCCAAAAACTCACGGAAGAAATTCGCCTTTGGTGGCGCACCGATGAATTACACCAATTCAAACCGACAGTGCTGGATGAGGTGGACTATGCCTTGCACTATTTTGAAGAAGTGCTGTTTGAGGTGATTCCCCAGCTCTATCACCGGTTTGATCGGGCGTTGAAATCGTCATTTCCGGGCCTGACTCCGCCCCGTTTCGATTTTTGTCGGTTTGGATCTTGGGTAGGTTCCGATCGCGATGGCAACCCTTCCGTCACGCCAGAAGTGACCTGGAAAACCGCCTGCTATCAGCGCAACTTGGTGCTGAAAAAATATCTGCAATCGGTGAAAAGTCTCAGCAGTTTGTTGAGCCTTTCTTTGCACTGGAGCGATGTGCTGCCGGAGCTGCTGGAATCCTTGGAGCAGGAGCAGGCTCGACTGCCGGATATTTACGAAAAATATGCGGTGCGTTTCCGCCAAGAACCCTATCGCCTGAAGCTGGCTTACATTGAACAGCGGCTGATTAACACCCTGGCGCGATCGAACCGGCTCTACGAAGGAGATGAATTGCACTCGGATATGTTGGAAAACAATCCGGTCAGCATCTATCGATCGGGCACGGAATTTTTGGCGGAATTGAATCTCATCCGGCGCAGTTTGCAACAAACGGGCTTAGTTTGCTCGGATTTGGAAGATCTGATCTGTCGGGTGGAAATCTTTGGGTTTAGTTTGGCCCATTTGGATATTCGCCAAGAGAGTGGCCGTCACTCAGCTGCGATCGATGAAATTACGGAATATCTGCAACTGTTGCCCAAGCCTTATCGGGAAATGGACGAGGCAGAACGAACGGCCTGGCTGGTGCAGGAATTAAGCACCCGTCGTCCTTTGATTCCGGCGGAGTTGCCCTTTTCCGACAAAACCCGCGAGGCGATCGAAACCCTGCGGGTGGTGCGACAGCTACAGCACGAGTTTGGCCCCGGAGTCTGCCAAACCTACATCATCAGCATGAGCCACAACGCCAGCGATCTGCTGGAAGTGCTGTTGCTGGCCAAGGAAGCAGGCCTCTATGACCCCGCCACCGGGTCAGGAACCCTGCGCGTTGTGCCGCTGTTTGAGACGGTGGAAGACTTGAAATGTGCGCCGTCGGTGATGGAGGGGCTGTTCTCCATGCGGCTTTACCGCGCATTGTTGGCGGGTGGCTACGATCGCCTCGATGCTGTTTTGGAAGCGGCCACCGAAGGGCAAACGGGCGCAGAATTCGCCAAAATGCGTCCCCACACCCCCACCAGCAATCAGCAAGAGGTGATGCTCGGTTATTCGGACAGTAACAAGGATTCGGGCTTCCTCAGCAGTAATTGGGAAATTCACAAGGCCCAAAAGGCGCTGCAAGGGGTGGCCGATCGCTTTGGGGTGGCCCTCAAGATTTTCCACGGGCGCGGTGGATCCGTGGGACGCGGCGGCGGCCCGGCCTACGAAGCCATCTTGGCCCAACCGGGCCGCAGCATCCAAGGCCGCATCAAAATCACGGAGCAGGGGGAAGTGCTGGCTTCCAAATATTCCTTGCCCGAGTTGGCGCTCTATAACCTGGAGAAGGTGGCTGCCGCCACGATTCAATCGAGCCTGTTGGGCACGGGGTTTGATGACATCGAGGCTTGGAATGAGATTGTGGAGTCCCTGTCGGCGCGATCGCGGGAACATTACCGATCGCTGATTTACGAACAACCGGATTTCATTGACTTTTTCCATGAGGTCACCCCGATCGAGGAAATTAGTCAATTGCAAATCTCTTCGCGACCGGCCCGCCGGGGCGGCAAGAAGGATCTCAGCAGCCTGCGGGCCATTCCTTGGGTGTTTAGCTGGACCCAAAGCCGCTTCCTGTTGCCCGCCTGGTATGGGGTGGGCACGGCCCTGCAAGACTTTGTGGATCAGGAACCGGAAGAACACCTGAAGCTGCTGCAATATTTCTACTTCAAGTGGCCGTTCTTCAAGATGGCGATCTCGAAGGTGGAAATGACGTTGGCGAAGGTGGATCTACAAATTGCCCGCCACTACACTAATGAGTTGACGCAGCCAGCCAACCGAGACCGGTTTGAGGCTCTGTTTGAGCAAATTGCCCATGAGTACATGACGACTCGGGATCTGGTGCTGAAAATTACGGGCCACGATCGCCTGTTGGATGGAGACCCGGCGTTGCAGCGGTCGGTGCAGTTGCGCAACGGCACGATCGTGCCCTTGGGCTTCCTGCAAGCGTCGTTGCTCAAGCGGTTACGCCAACACAAGCAACAGTCAGCGACTGGCATGGCGCGATCGCGCTATAGCCGCAGCGAGCTGTTGCGCGGGGCCCTGCTGACCATTAACGGAATTGCGGCCGGAATGCGGAACACTGGCTGATCGCGGCGGCTCATTCGGGTGCTGATCCCGATGCGCCTTGGCCCAATGGGGTCTGAATGGAAGGGCGATCGACCGACGGGGCGATCGCCCTTCTGGTGTCTGAAGGTGGGCTGGAGCCTGGGCTAGGTCACAAGCGATCGAGAAACTAGATACAATCCTTCATAAATCTTGAACACCACCGCGATCGCATCCTATGGCTGCCAACGTTGAAATTTATCTCTGGACAACTTGCCCCTTTTGCATTCGGGCCAAGCGATTGCTCGACCACAAAGGGGTGAAATATACGGAATATGTTCTAGACGGCGATGAGCCAGGGCGGGCCAAGATGGCGGAACGGGCTAATGGTCGGCGATCGGTTCCCCAAATTTTTATCAATAACCACCATGTGGGCGGCTGTGATGACATCCACGCCCTGGAGCAGGAAGGCAAGCTAGATGAGTTGCTGGCTGCTTCTTAGGTTGGCCGACAATCAGATCTAGCTCCACCGGTTATCACTTGGCGCTAGGGGCCTTGGCTTTGGTGTTCAGGGCCCTTTGCAATAGCTCGGGGATTTTGGAGGGGCGATCGGCCACTCTCACCTTGGCGGCCTTGAGCGCGGCGACCTTGGTGGCAACATCGGTTTTGCCCCGTTTGCCCAACTCCGTGCGCGAGGCCACGATCTGGTTGGCATGGCCGATCGAGCGGTTCACGGGGGCAAAGTGTCCGGCAATGTAGGCAATCACGGGCTTATCGATCGTTTCGGCAATGTAACGCGCGGCCCGCAGTTCCCCATCGCCGCTGACTTCGCCCAGCAGCACAATGGCCTCGGTGCGATCGTCCTCATCCAGCATTTGCAGCCACTGTAGCAACGACGATCCCACCACGCGATCGGCCCCAATGCAAGCGGCGATCGATTGGCCAAACCCAGCCCGCGTCAGTTGCAGCGCCACCTCGTAGGCCAGGGTGCTGCATCGGCTGACAATCCCGATCGACCCCGGTTGATAGCACTCGGCCGGGTGCATTCCCAACAACACCTGTCCCGGCACAATAATTCCCGGGCAATTGGGGCCGAGCACCAACGTATCGGTGGCCTCTGCCCGCCGCACCAGGCGCACCATATCCAACGGCGGCACACCGGCCGACACCATCACCACCTGGCGAATGCCGGCCGCGATCGCCTCCAAGGCCGCATCCACCGCCGCATAGGCTGGCGAAAAAACAATC
Organism: Limnothrix sp. FACHB-406; assembly: GCF_014698235.1. Classification (NCBI taxonomy): domain Bacteria; kingdom Bacillati; phylum Cyanobacteriota; class Cyanophyceae; order Pseudanabaenales; family Pseudanabaenaceae; genus Limnothrix; species Limnothrix sp. FACHB-406. The sequence continues at coordinate 68,144 of NZ_JACJSP010000012.1, forward strand.
ACCACATCGATCGGCCCCACCGTGGCGATCGCCTCTTCTACCAAATCAAAAACGGGAATTTCATTGATCGATCGGCCCCCTTCGCCGGGGCTGACACCCGCCAGCACCTGTGTGCCGTAGTCCCGCATCAGCGGCACATGGGCGATCGCCAGCGGTTCGGCAATCCCACAAATCAAAACCTTGGTGTTGGGTGTCAGTCTCATCCACAAAGCTCCCTGACGCTCCTGCCGATTCGTTGATTCAATCCCACAAGACTGGCACAAAAATAGCGAGATGCTAAAACCAGATGCTAACCGGGAGCGGCCTTGGCGGCTCCCCGGCGACTGGTTCCATTATTGGCTGATTCCTCCAAATCATCGGTTAAATCTGCCTCTAAGTCTTCTGAATCGTCCTCGGCTTCCAAGAGTCGTTGCTTACGATCGGCGCGATCGATCTCGGGCAATCGCAACAACACCCCGATTGCGTACCAGTAATAAACCGCCACTGGATCCACATCCAACGGGTAGTAATAGGTTTGATAACTGATGAACAGCACAAACACCCAATAGCTGGCTCCGATGCCGCGCAGATTTTTTTCCTTGACCGATCGATAGGCCTTAAACGTGGTGATGGTAATCACCGTCACGAAGGCCAAAAATGCCGCAATGCCCGGAAAACCCACCTCCCACATCACCTTGGGAAACCAGGTTTCAATCAAGGTTGTGCGACCAAACACCCGCGCTGAGTTGGTGGCTCGGCCTAAGCCCGCCCCAAAGGGATTATTTTGGGCTTTTTTAAGCACAAATCCAAACTGCTCCCCAATGAATTCATCGGCCGGAGAAGCAGCCCAACGGCTGGTAAAACTATCAATTCGCTCTTGCAACACATCAGGGAATAAAACCGCTGCACCACCCAACAGCAACACCAAACCAAGGGCGATCGGCAAAAAGCGTTTTAAGTTGGTGACTTGCCCCGTTAAAACCAACAGAATGATGGTCACCACTGGCACGAGCGCCAAGGCAATTCGCTGGCCTGAAATCACCGCATTCATGAAGATGCCACCCATGGCTCCCAAGCCAATCAACCGCCACAGGGGAGATGGATCATTAAAAGCCGTCGTATAGGTAAAAAAGGCATTGGAAATTAGAAACCAAGCCCACTGCCAAGGAGCCACAAAGGTTCCCGGTAGTCGCACCATATTTTGCGATGGACTCCAAACCAAGGAGCCGCCCACAAAGCAACGAGCGTCGATCGAGGCCTTGAACAATCCCGATCCTTCCAAGTGGTCAGTGCCCGCACAGCGCCCCGTCAGCAGAAAATAATATTGCACATAGGCCAATGCACAGCAAACAATGGCTAAAACCGACGTGATTCGCGTAGCAAACAGCAGTTCTTTTTTACTGCGAATGAGATGATAGGTGCAGAAAATAATGGGAATATAACCCATGAAAACCTTAAAGCCTAAAATTCCCAAAGCAAACGGCGATTTGTCATCAGGAAAGGGCTTTTTAAGCTGCTGCATTCCATTCACGGACAGCAGCGTCATCACGGAGCAAGTTAACAAAATCAGGAGTGTGGGTTTCAGGGCGTTGGAGGCCCAGAAAGGAATTCGCATCTGCCGACACGATCGCCAAATGCCAATCAAAGCTGGCAAATAAATGCCGTCTTTGGCCAATTGCAACACCACGCTGCCACCCAAGGCATAGGTGACCGTGCCGCTGAGGGGCAAATACATTAAAAAGCCCCAAAAAGCCTGACGCGGATATTTCAAAGACAGGGACAAAACCGGAATGGCCGCACCGGCCACTACGCCCATTTTGGGATCAACGGCAACGGCAGCGATCGCCCCTAAAATCACACCCACAATGAGGGACGGCGTGAGGGATTGAATAAAGGCTTGGCGAGCTTTGGCTTGTTCCCGTTGGCGCTTTTTTAGCTCCTTGGGATCAACTTTGACCTTGGCATTTTTTCGCTTCTGATTGCGTTTTTTCTTGGTTTTGGTGTTGCGTTTTTTGGCTTTTGTGGGGCGGGCTTTGGCTTTGCGAGCGACGGCCATAGACGGGGGTGGGGAGAGTGAGGGGCGGCAGCGTGGGTTGCGGACAGGGCGGCGAACGGGCCCGATCGAGCAGGAATCGACTAGGAAACGTTTGCCATTGTATTTCGCGAATTCCGGGATGGTTTCGGGGCAGTCCCGATCGCCCGTTGCCGGTTTGAGATATTTGGGCCTCTTGGGTTGCTCAGTTGTTCAATGGCCTGGTTCACTGGATTTGTTCGCATTAATTTCGCATTGATATCGATCGCCCAGTTGATTCACTTGCTCGATCGACGGTTCCAGTTCTTTGCAATTTCCTCCCGATCGCCATGTCTTCCCCTTCTCTGCCGCCGCCGGCCATTTCTGAGTTGCCCTCGGTGCGTTTTTTGCAGCAGCCCACCTCCCAAGCTTGGGTGAACCAGGCGATCGCCCATTTGGATGAGGTGCTGATTGATCATGCCAACTGCGAGCGAAAGGCGGCCGGGGTGGCCTTGCAACTGATGGGCCAATACTCCACAAAAACGCTGCTGGTGCGCAAGCTCACCGCGATCGCCCAAGAGGAGCTGGAGCATTTTGAGCAGGTGAACCAATGGCTCGATCGCCTGGGGATTGCCCCTCGGGCCTTGGCAGCTCCGCCCTATGGGGCCACCCTGCGATCGCAAATTCGCCGCCAGGAACCCGGTCGCCTGCTGGATTCCCTGCTGGTGGCGGGGCTGATCGAAGCCCGCAGCCATGAACGACTGGGCCTGTTGGCGCAACATTGCCCCAATCCGAAGTTGGCGGCCTTCTATCGCAGCTTAATGGCTTCCGAAGCACGACATTACGGGATTTATTGGGTTTTGGCGGATACTTACTACGATCGCCCGGTGGTGATGGAACGGCTGGCAGAGTTGGCGGCGATCGAAAGCGATGTTTTGGCGACGCTGCATCCCCAAGCACGGGTTCACAGTTAGGGCGAGTTTTTAGATCCCTGCGATCGACTTGCGATCAACTTGCAATCGGCCAAAAGTCCTTGAAACCCTAATTCTGAGATCGCAAAATCCTGGGGAACCAGAGGACTGAGCACCTTACCTGCAATGGCTTGAACTGGAAAATCAGCTATGTTAAGGGGCCAGAGAAGAGCCGGAATCATCACCATGAGCCAAATAACCAATTCCCTGGATCCCCAGTCGATCGACTGTAAAACCGCCTGTGTCAATGGTTGCGTTTTGGGTGACCAATGCCCAAATCAGGAATTTGCCAAGGCTGCGACCCAATTTATTTGGGATACGCCGCTGGATAAGTTAAATGAAATTGCTGCCGCCCGATTCACCAAGCCCTTTGAATCGCAACTGCAACCGATCGACCTGAATCAAATCGACCTAGAGCAACTGGATTCGGAATCCTAGGGGCGATCGGTTGCAGTTGTCTAGCGATTGCCTGGTGATTGCCTGGCGATTGCTTGGTGATGGGTGAACCCGGGGAACCGGCCCGTTTGAGCGGGCCGCCCAATGTCAGAATATCCATGGTCAGGAATTTGACGATTTGGAAATTTGATCGATCGCGAAACTCCGAAAACTGGTGCGGGAGGTTTGCTGAGCAGGCTCGTTGAGCAAGCGGCCCCAAATCGCGATCGGGTGTTTCCTCCGTCAGTGGCTCCCGTGGGTGGCCGCCCTGACCCAGGACGAATTGTTTAGAGAAAGTTGGGAAAAGTCGTGGGTTTCAAAGTCGGTCTGTTGGGTCTCGGAACCGTTGGAGCGGGTGTGGCGCAGATTTTGCTGGACGCGACCGGCCGCAGCCCGCTCCTGCAATCGTTGGAACTCTATCGGGTGGGGGCCCGATCGCTCGATAAGCCCCGGCCGGTGGAAATTCCCCGCGAACAGCTCACAACCGATTTGCAATCGATCGTCACCGATCCCGATGTGGATATTGTGGTGGAGGTGATTGGCGGACTGGAACCGGCGCGATCGCTGATGTTGGAAGCCATCCGCCACGGAAAACATGTGGTGACCGCCAACAAAGCCGCGATCGCCCGCTTTGGCCCAGAGCTATTTGATGCGGCCAAGCAAGCGGGGGTTTATCTGATGCTGGAAGCGGCCGTGGGCGGTGGCATCCCCATCATTCAACCCCTGAAGCAATCCCTGGGGGGCGATCGCCTCAATGGAATCACCGGCATCATCAACGGCACGACTAACTACATCCTGTCGCGGATGACCGCCGAAGGAGCCGACTTTGGCGATGTGCTCGCCGATGCCCAACGGTTGGGCTATGCGGAAGCCGACCCCACCGCCGACGTGGACGGCCTGGACGCGGCCGACAAAATCGCAATCCTGGCCTCCCTAGCCTTCGGAGGCCGCATCAAGCGGGAAGCGGTGCATACGGAAGGTATTCGCAACATCACCGCCACGGATATTACCTACGCGGACAAGTTGGGCTTTGCGATCAAACTGCTGGCGATCGCCCGTCGCCAGGGGCCTGCTGTATCTCTGCGGGTGCATCCTACCCTTGTGCCCCACAGCCACCCCCTGGCCCGTGTGGACGGCGCATTCAATGCAATTTTTGTGGAAGGCCAGCCGATCGGGCAGGTGATGTTCTTTGGCCCTGGGGCCGGGTCTGGCCCCACCGCCAGCGCCGTGGTTTCCGATGTGTTGAATGTGGCGGCGGCCATGCAAGCCATGGGCGAGCGGGCCACACCGGTCATTAATCCCATGTTGGCTTGTAGCCACAGTGATTTTTGCCCCATCGCCTCACTGGATGATCTGGAAACCCGGTTCTATGTTCGCTTCCTGACGAGCGATCGACCCGGCACGATCGGCCATATCGGCAGTTGCTTTGGGAACCGTTTGGTCAGCTTGGAATCGCTGGTGCAAACGGAGGTGAACGGCGACGAAGCCCAAGTGGTGGTAGTTACCCACGCGGTGCGAGAAGGGGACTTCCGCGCCGCCCTGGCTGACATTCACGCCAGCGATGCCATTCGATCGGTCGCCAGCGTCCTGCGCGTGATTTAGCCATCGCTGCTGGAATTCGCTCTGGCATTCACTGGGAATCCACTGGGAATTCACTGGGAATTCACTGGTGACTCAAGCAATTGGGGAAGGCGATCAGGACGACGATCGCCCCACCAATTCTCGAGCCTGCAAAATCCAGCGCGTCACTTCACCCAAACCAGGACAGAGATTGCGCCGCTGCAACTCTCGCACATGCAACCGCAACACCTGCTGATGGAGTTTGTGGGCCGGTTGCTGTGCCAGTTGAACGGTGCTAATGATGCCTGAATGCAATAGCAAACCACAGTAATCTAGACCCACGCTGGGAACCCGGGCCAGATCTGCCAGGGCAACCCATTTACGCACATGGTGTTCGTGAAGCTGCAATTGGGCGGCGATCGCCCGTTGTTGATCGCGACTCGCGGCCGATCGCAGGAGCGATCGGGTATCAACCAGTCCCAATTCCTGAAGTTGCAACAAGTCCTTCGCACTCAGCCCCGGCAATTGAGCCAAGGGCCACCATTGGGCGATCGCCCGCTGAGCCATTTTAATTACGCTCCCCTATGCTGCAAAGAGTGATAATGATTCACGGGTGATGCATGGATAAATCGTCCGGTTTTGGGTGCTTCTTCCGTCTTGTTGAGAGTCCGAGGGATAACCACCGCCTTCATGCTCTCTCGATCGCAGCCAACCCCGTCACTGCTCTACCCAATGCTGCAATTTGAAGATTCGATTGCGCATTTCCGAGGCACGATCCCGATGCACATTTTCGAGCTGCAATCTCCAAGCCTCAAACAGCTTTGGCATCCTCATACTTGGGGATCGTGGATGAATAGACTTAGACTATCAGCAAATGCATCACTCCCGGATTTGCGTCAATAGGCTGAACTCAGGTCGATCGGGTCAAATCATCCGGGTTCCCGAAAATTCATTCACAAAAACGAAACAAATGCTAGCCAACCCTTGGGCAGCAGCGCCTTGAGTTAGCCCTGCTGGGTTTTTCGTTTTTGCCAGCTCAGTTGCTAACGTCTACGTCCTGCCTTGGTTTTGAGTATAGGTTTTGGAGATTGGTGATCTTTTGGAGCAATCCTGGGGCGCAATTTCACGAATTGAGGTTGTATTTTGTCTTCAATTCCACAATCCTGCCCCAAAACCCTGCCCCCATCGACTGTTTCTAGATCATTAATCAGCATTCACGGATTTTGTAATCCGATGGTTGATTAGTTTCGGGGAAAATGATCAATTTCTATGGATGCAATAATCAGTGACTATCGCTAGTGACCATGATGAATGGTAATCATTAATCGCAAATATCGATCGTGCATGGTAATCGTGGATATTTTTACGGATGATTATGATTGAGTCATGAATCAATGGTGATTAATTGCTGTCAATTTTTGCCAATTGCCGCCAGCAAATTCATGGATTTCTTTTTGCAACTAAGGTACAAACCATGACATGAAGCAAGGTCGTAAAATATTGTGTTTTGCTTGTGTTTTTGCTGAATTTTCATCATGTTTCGCTTATATTTCGCCATTGCAAGCTGATCAATTTCAAATTGATCAATTGAGGTTGACCAATTGGCTCTAGTTGCTCTTCAGATTCACCCACTGAGGTTGACCAATTGGCTCTAGTTCATCGCTAGTTGCTTCCTAGTTGCTCCTTCTCCCCATCCTGCGCCTGCCATGACTGCTTCGATTGTTCTGGAACCAGAAGTGTTCAATGCTCTTCAGCAAGAGCTAGAAACCCTGCGCCTGAAGGTTCGTCAGCAGCAAACTCAGTTTGATCGTTTAACGCAAAACCTACCGGGCGTGGTCTACCAATTCCAAGTAGACGCGGCGGGCGAAATGACGTTTCCCTATGCCTCGATCGGCTGTCGTGAGCTATTCGAGGTGGAACCGGAGGGGATGATCCAGGCGATTGAGATGTTGTCGCTGGCCGATCGGGAAACCCTGATGCAGGCTACGGAGCGATCGCGGCAAAACCTGTCGGATTTTCACTGGGAAGGGCCGTTTATGTTGCCCTCGGGGAAAGAGCGTTGGTTGCGCTTGGTGTCCCGGCCAGAGCGCTTGGCCGATGGGAGAACGCTTTGGGATGGCTTAGTGATTGATGTGACGCAACAGCGACAGGCGGAGGAGGAGTTGCGGCGCACTCAACGGTTCCTGTCGGCGGTGTTGGATGCTTTGCCGATGCCGGTGGTGGTGAAGGAGGCGGCGGAGTTACGAGTCAGCACCTTGAACCCGGCCGCCGAGCGGTTGTTTGGGGTGGCGGCGGCGGATTTGTTGGGCCGGCCCATGGATGAGCTGTTTATGCCGGAAGAGGCGGCGGAGTTGCGATCGGGCGATCGGGCGGCCTTGGCACAACGACAAATTTTGGATCAGCCGCCAATGCCCATGCGGATTGGTGGTGAGCAGCGTTGGTTACAAAGCCGCCGCATTGCCATTTGGAACGGCGATCGCCCGCAGTATCTGATGGCGATTTACGAGGATGTGACGGAGCGCTACCAATCTGAACAGGAGCTGTTGCGGCAGCAGGCGTTGCTGAAATCGCTGATTGCGGCGGCCCCGATCGGGATTGCGATTACCGACCGCCACTATCGCATTCTGGAAGCCAATCATCGCTTGTCCGAGTTGAATGGCCTCACGGTGGCCGACCACCTCGGACAAACGATGCAGGCCACCGCACCCAACCTAGCCCCTCACTTGGAACGCATCTATGAAGAGGTGTGGCAAACGGGCCAGGCCATTTCCAACCTGGAGGTGACTGGGGCCCAACTGCATCACCCCGACCCCGATCGGGTTTGGAACCTGTCCTATTTCCCGATTTGGGATCGAGAAGGAACCATCAGCGCGATCGGGACGATCGTGGTTGAAATCACTGAGCAGCGGCAGATCGAAACGGCCTTGCGCCAGGCCAACAGCCGGTTTCAACAAATTGCCGATAACCTGCCGGGCATTGTCTTCCAGTACCGACGCAGAACCGGCGACCCCCTAGGAGAATTTATCTACATCAGCTCCCGGGTGCGCGAAATCTTCCATGTGGAGCCGGATGCGATCCTGGCGGATTCGGCCGTCATGTGGGGCTGTGTGCATCCCGATGATGTGGCCATCTTCGCAGAATCCATGGAGCGAGCCGTGAACCATGGCCTGGAATGGCGACACAAATATCGAATTTTGTTGCCCTCGGGTGAATTGCGCTGGATCCAGGGCATTTCTCGCATGGTGTTGGACGAAGAAGGCACGCTACATGCCGATGGGTTGCTGCTGGACATTACCGATCGACAGTTGGCGCTGCAAAACCTAGAGCAAATGCGCGATCGGTTCCAGCGATTGGCGGACAGCATACCCGGCGTGATTTATCAGTACGAAACGTCCGGCAATGATCCCGTGGGGCGTTTTTTGTATCTCAGTCCCGGTTGCCAGGAGGTCTATGGCATTGACCCCTTACGCGGCCAAAACGACCCCCTCAGTCTCTGGACGCTGACCCACCCCGATGACTTGCTCAATGTTCAAACATCCATTCGGGTTGCCATTGAAACCCGCGCCGATTGGCAGTATGAATACCGGATCATTACCCCCCAAGGGGAAGTGAAGTGGCTCCAGTCCGCCGCGCGGGGACGGTTTCTCAAGGATGGGCGATCAATCTGGGATGGATTGATTTTGGATGTCACCGATCGCAAGGCCGCTGAAGTGGCCCTGCAACAGGAGCGATCGCTCATGCAATTGGTGTTGGATAACGTTTCCGACGGGGTGATGGCCTGTGACATGGCTGGGCGCATCACCCTCGCCAACCACACGGCCCGACAGTGGTACAACTGCAACCTGCAAGGACTCTTGCCCGAAGAGTGGATGAGCCTCTGCACCGTCTTGGAGCCGGATGGCATCACCCCGATCGCTCCGGCCCAAATGCCCTTGAGCCGGGCGATCCTAGGGGAATCGGTGCATGATTTCGAGATGGTGGTTCATGTGGCCAACGAAGACCCCCATCGAATTGTTTGCCATTCGGAACCTCTACGGGAAAGCGACGGCTACCAAATCGGGGCTATGGTTGTGATGTATGACGTGACGGAGTATTACGAAGCCCAAGAGCGGCTCCGTCGCCTCACCGAGAGCCTGCAAGAGGCCCAGCGCGTGGCCCATTTGGGTTCCTGGGAATATCACGTGGCGACCGGTGAAGTCAGTTGGTCAGAGGAAATTTTTCGGCTCTTTAACTACCCGATCGAGGAAGGTGTGCCGGAGTTTGATCAGTCGATTTCCCTCTACAGCCCCTCCTCCCAGCAACGCTTGCAGATGGCGTTTGAAGAATGCCTTAGCGACGGTCAATCCTACGATCTGGAACTCGAAGGCATCGAGCAAATTAACGGGTTATCGCGCTACTTCCGCGTCAAGGGACTGCCGGAGCGAGATGCCAATGGCCAAATCGTGCGGGTCTACGGCATTTTGATGGATATCAGCGATCTCAAACAGGCGGAGGCCATCCGTCGCCGGAGCGAAGTGCGGTTCCGTACTCTGATTGAGGCCACCTCGCAAATTGTTTGGGTCACCAGCCGCCTGGGAGAGTTTGCGGCCGATCAGCCCAAGTGGCGGGCCTTTACGGGCCAATCGCGCCAGGATTTGTTGGGCTGGGGTTGGCTGAATGCGATTCACCCAGCCGATCGCGCCGCCACGGAGGCCGCCTGGTCTCGTTCCATCATCAGCAAACAGCCCTTCACCCTGGAGCACCGGCTGCGACGCTATGACGGGCAATATCGCTACATGAGCGTGCGGGCCGTGCCGATTCTGGATGATGTGGCTAGTGTCTATGAGTGGGTGGGGGTTCACACGGATATTACCGATCGCAAGTTGGCGGAACTGGAACTGTTCGATCGCGAAGCCTTCCTGCGCACCATCTTTGACGGGGTGGAATATCCCATTTTTGTTTTGGCCGTCCTGCCCGATCACCGGTTGGAATATATCGGTTGGAATGCGGCCAGCGCCCGCTTAACCGGTCTGCACGAGTCCCGGGTCTATCACCACACCCCCACCGAAGTGTTTGGCGAAGAGTACGGAGCCATCATGGAAGCCCATTATTGGAGCTGCGTAGACCAACGCCAAACCATTGTTCAGGATGAGTATGTCACCACCCAGAAGGGGCATCTGTGGCTGCTGACCACCCTGAATCCACTGTTTGACAAGAAGGGGCGCGTTTATCGAATTGTGGCCACCTCGATCGACATCACCAAGCGTCGCCAAGCCGAAGATGCCCTCCAACAAAAGGCAGCCGACCTAGAAGCGGCGCTGCTGGATTTGCAACATACGCAAAATCAACTGATCCAAAGCGAAAAAATGTCCAGCTTGGGGCAGTTGGTGGCAGGTGTTGCCCATGAAATCAACAACCCGGTGAACTTCATCCATGGCAACCTCAGCCATGCCCATCGCTACGCGGAAGACCTGCTGGAAATTGTGCAAGCCTATCAAGAACGAATTCCCAACCCAGACCCAGACCTCAACGACCTGATTGAGGAAGTGGACTTGGAATTTGTGGCGGAAGATTTGCCCAAGCTCCTGCAATCCATGCGGGTGGGCACCGATCGAATTCGCGAAATTGTCTCCTCCTTGCGGAACTTCTCCCGACTGGACGAGGCGGATGTGAAGGAGGTGGATTTGCACGAGGGAATTGATAGCACCCTGCTGATTCTGCAAAATCGCCTGAAACCGAAGCCGGAGCATCCAGGCATTCAGGTGGCGAAGCAATACGGTGCTTTGCCGAGGGTGGAATGCTATGCCGGACAGCTCAATCAGGTGTTTATGAATATTCTGGTGAATGCGATCGATGCCCTTGAAGAGCGCGATCGCCTCCGCGACACCGAAGCCATCAAAGACCATCCGAGCCAAATCACAATCACGACCCGGGCGATCGACTCCCGTTGGGTGCAAGTTCAACTGTCAGACAACGGGCCAGGCATCGCCCCAGACATCCAACAACGACTCTTCGATCCTTTCTTTACGACCAAGCCCGTGGGCAAGGGCACAGGGCTAGGCATGTCCATCAGCTATCAAATCGTGACGGAGCGCCACGGGGGCCGCTTAATTTGCGAATCTGCACCCGGACAGGGAGCCACGTTCATCATTGAAATTCCGCACCACCAAACGGGCCCGGCGGCCCATCCGGAAACCTAGGGCTTGGCCTCTGGATTCCTTGAAGACTATCCCTTGGGCCAAGGCTTCCCGTGGGGAACAATCCCGCCGAGGTGGCCACAATCCGAGGGAGCGATCGGCCCCGGATTGGCAAAATCTCATCTTTTTTAAAAAATTCTCTTAAAGATTCGTAAACTAGTTAGACACCATCCGGGCCCGACTGGCCGGATGCGATCGGTGTCTCGAAACTTTGAGGAGTGTCATGAAGTCACTGCCCCAACAGCCGCTCTCGTTGATTGAGCGCGCTTGCCTGATAGGTCACATTATTGCCATGGCGTTTGGCCTGGCTGGGTTGCTGTACGTCTTGCCTCGTCCTGACCTGATCGCCAGCTTGCCGCCCATTGGAATCCAGTTTTTTCAATGGAGTATGGGTCAGGGGGGTGTTGGCTACATCATCCTGGGTGCAGCGGCCGTGGCCCTGTACCTGGCCCGCGTTTTGGGTTGGCAACGGATGTTGCTGTTTTTCTTGCCCTCGGTGGGCTTGTCCTTGGGTAGCGAACTGCTCGGAACCAGCACTGGCTTCCCCTTTGGCCACTATCACTACCTATCGGGGTTGGGATACAAGGTTGCGGGTTTAGTGCCGTTCACGATTCCGCTGTCTTGGTTTTATATGGGTGCGGTTTGCTACCTGCTGGTGATGGTGGGGCTGGAGCGTTTGAATTTGCCGGGACTGCTGCGCCAGGTGGGAGCCGTGGTGGGTGGCGCGGTGTTGCTGATGGCTTGGGATCTGGTGTTGGATCCGGCCATGAGCCAAACGTCGCTGCCCTTCTGGGAATTTGAGGAAATTGGCGAGTTCTTTGGAATGCCCTATCGCAACCTGTCGGGTTGGGTGGCGACGGGGATGGTGTTTATGTCGGTGGCGGCGCTGTTGTGGCGTGGTCAGCGGTTGAATTTGACCCGATCGCAACTGACGGTTCCGGTGATTGTCTATCTGGTGAATTTTGCCTTTGGGGCAGCGATTACGGTGTTTTCGCTGGATCCGGGCTTCCTGGTGCCCACGATGATGAGTGTGGCGATCGGGGTGTTGCCAGCGGTGCTGTTGTGGGCAATCGCGCCGACGGAGGCTCCCAAGGCGGAACCGGCGGAGACTGAGCCTCTGAATGCTCCCCCGCTGGAAGTGGTTGCTAAGTAGTGGTTACTCAGTAACGAACGGGAACTTGGCCGCTTTTGGCCGATCGCAACATAACCCCAATCTTCTCCCCCCAATCCCCTCTGAGCGGGTGCGGGGGGTTGTTGTTCGGTGAAGCATTCGGCCAAGCAGGCAAGCTCCAATTGGCCACAAGCCCCCTGTAAAATTCACGTTGAGAGCCTCGCGGGTGTTCACAAACCCCTCGGGCTGATGCATTTTGCCCTGCATTGCGCTTTAATATTGCGCCTTGTTTCGATCGCCCTTTGCGATCAATCCCACTGCGATCAATCCCACTGGAGAACAGCAGCATGGTGACCGGAGCGGAAACTGAGACCGGAGCGGTAGTTTGGGGGGCGATCGCCCTTGGGTTGTTATTGGTGCAGCTTCCGGCCGTTGCCATTTTGTTGGCTCGGTTAATGCAAGGCCCCGGTCGCCAACAGCCTCTGCAACCCAGGGACACCACCCACGACCAGCTCGGTTCCGTCAGCATCCTGGTGCCCACCCTGAACGAGGCGGCCAGGCTGGGGCCCTGCCTAACGGGCTTGGGGCTTCAGGGCTACGAAGTGCGGGAAATTTTGGTGATTGATAGCGACTCCACCGATGGCACGCCGGAACTGGTGAAGGCCGCCGGTCGCCAAGATCCCCGCCTGCGATTGTTGCCGGATGATCCCCTGCCGGGAGATTGGGTGGGGCGGCCCTGGGCGTTGCACACGGGATTTCGCCACAGCAACGAACAAAGCCGTTGGATTTTGGGGATTGATGCGGATACTCGGCCCAAAGCGGGCTTGGTGTCGGCGGCGATCGCGGCGGCCGAAGCGGGGGGCTATGATCTGGTTTCTTTTTCGCCGCGCTTTTTACTGCAAACGCCCGGTGAGCTGATTTTGCAACCGGCCCTGTTGATGACGCTGGTGTATCGGTTTGGGCCGGCGGGCAGCTCGATCGGGGGGCCCACTCGCACCATGGCCAATGGTCAATGCTTTTTGGTGCGGCGCGATCGGCTCGTGGACTTGGGCGGCTACAGCAGCGCTCGGGGGTCTTTTTGTGATGATGTGACCTTGGCGCGGGCGGCGGCGGCCCAGGGCATGAAGGTGGGCTTTTTGGATGGGGGCAAGCTGATCGAGGTGCGCATGTATGAAGGGGCCGCCGAAACCTGGAAAGAGTGGGGCCGATCGCTCGATCTTAAGGATGCCAGCCCCCGGGCCCAAACCCTGGGGGATTGTCTCTTTTTGTTAGCAGTGCAGGGCTTGCCCTTACCCTTGGTATTGTTATTATTCGAGCCGGCCTGTGCCAGTGCTTCCTGGTTGGTAACCGCCGCCTGGGGCCTGAATCTGGCACTGTTGCTCATCCGATTTGCCTTAAATTGGGCGATCGCACCGTCCTATAACCTCAGCGGCGCAAAGCTTCCCTGGCTTTTCTTTCTGTCGCCCTTGGCGGATCCCTTGGCCGCCCTGAGAATTGGGCTATCATCGGTGCAAACGCCGACGCAGTGGCGCGGGCGTAGCTATTCCCCAGCCGTGCCAACCAACGCGGGCTAGTTCAGCGGCATCACATCTTCCAGGGGTTTTGCCCCCCTTTTGATTGCCCTGAATCCTAGCCCGGCCGCTGCTTCCGTCCTGTCGTCGCGAGGAGTGCCGCCCGTGAGTGGTAACGAACAAGTTGTCAAGTACTTCATCATGGAAGCCAATGAGCATCTGGAGGCGATGCAGGCGGCCCTGGGGAACTTGCAAGCAGTCATCGAAGAATATGAGGAGTGCAACACCATCTACCGAGCCGCCCACACCATCAAGGGCAGTGCGGCCATGCTTGGCTTTGAGGGAATGCGCCACCTAGCTTTGTTGCTTGAAAACTGTTTTAAGTTCCTGCGCGAAAACCCTATCAAGTTAGATAACAGAGATCAGCAAGATTTCGCAAACGGTGTCGCCCTTTTGGAGAAATTGACCCGGGCCCTGGAGGGTGGCGCTTACAACGATGAGCAGGCCGTTCCGGCGGTGGACAGTCTGCGCCCATCCCTAGAAGCCCTATACGAACGAATTAAGAAGCGGGCGGCGGGCGAACCGGAAACACCTGCCCCAGCGCCTGCCCCAGCGGCTAAACCCCTGCCGGGCAATTTTGGCCCGTTGGTGATGGAAGCGCTGAAGCAAATGGTGGTGCTGTTTAAGCAACCGGCCACGCCGGAGTTGCGCGCACAGCTCGATCGCCTCTGTCAAAAGCTGCTGCAATTGGGTGATGGCTATGCCACTTGGCAAACCCTGATCCAAGCCACCCGCCGGGCGATCGCCCATCCCAAAGTGCCCTTCAATGCGATCGCCCCGATCGTGGTGCGGGATCTGAAACAGGCCACTGAGTTAATGGCCGGGGGCAAAGGCCACAGCATCACCCTGGGCCCTGAACTCCAAAAATTTGCTCCACCGGCCGCCGCAGCCGCTGCGGCCGCTCCCGCCGCGACCCCAGCCGCTCCGGCCGCTACTCCGGCCCCAGCCCCGGCCAATGGCCAAGTCAGCATCCCTCGGGATCCCAAGGGTGCTGCTCGGATTCTGATTTCCACGTTCCCCAAGGATCAACTGATGGAAATTGCCCGCTATTTGGCGGCGGCGGCTCGCTAGGTGCGCTGCAAGATGCTGGGGGTTAATCAACGGTGAACTAGCCCCCTAAAAGCGGCGCTCGAATTGCACCGAAAGACGCGACTCGCCCGCAAAGTCTGTGGAGCCGCGAATTACGGTGTCGTCGTTGAGGCGATAGTCCAAATTGAGGCGGGTGGTGTTGTTAATTTCCGAGATGATCTGAGCGATCGAAACGGAGAGATTGTTATTCAGGTCAATGCCCGCTTCAATGCCGAGGCCCAGGGCGGTGGCTCGATCGTTCCGGTTGTTGTCGCCCCGGGGCCGGGCGGTGACGGTGGTGGGATAAATCCGAAAATCCGTCAGCCCGATCGCGCTGGCAATGTTGGTTTGAATGTTGTTGAGCAACCCAGCGCCGGCCAAGTTAGCCAGCACCACGGCCCCACCACTGCGATCATCAAAGGTGTTGATCAGGCTGCCACCAATTAGGGCCAAAATTTGCGCCTCGCTGCGGGCGGGCCGACTGGTGAGGCGAATTTGATCGAGCAGTTGGCTGGCGCGACCTTGGACGGTGGCCTTGATCCGAACGGTGCGAGCGGAACCCATGGATCCAACCACACTTTCTCGAATTTCGGCGGGGTTGAAGCCGCTGGTATTGTCCGTTTGCAAAGGGTTGCGGCTGGAGTCGGGCACAAAGGCCACCATCTTCACATCCAGGTAAGGATCCAGACCCGATCGGGGGCGAAATTCCGCAAATTGAGGTTCGCCGCGCTCCAGGGTAAATTGCGTTGTGAACAGGTTAATTAAGCCCCGTTGCAGTCGAATGCGGCCACTGGGACGCGGATCGGCTAAGGTTCCGTTCAGCTCCAAACCCCCTTCCGCCAGGAAATTCAGGACAGGCAATTTCAAAATTTGCAAACCCCGGCCCAAATTCACTTGCAGGTTTTGAAAGCGAGGGCTGATCCCCACCGTGGCGGCATTGGGCGTGCTGGCCATCAGGGCCGCCGGATCCGTGGGCAAGATCACCCGACCATTGACCAGGCCCAGGCTGCCGCCGACGATCGGCTTGAGAGCCGTGCCCGTGATGCTGATTTGGCCATTCACGCCTCCTTCGTAGAGATCCCGCACATTAAGCTGCAATTGATCCAAAGCCACGTTCAGGGGGGAATCATTGGGCCCTAGGGCTTTGGTGTCGGCGATCGGCAAGATGCCCGCTAGGCGAATTTGTCCCTGGCCAAAGGCTCCGTTGATGCCGTTCACCACCAGCCGATCGCCCGTGAAGGTGGCCTGGCCGTTGATGTTGGTGATGGTTTGGGAGAGACCCTGCAACCCGATCGCCGCGTTGGCAAACTGGGCTTCTCCGGTGGCCTGGGGTTGGGCCAAGGTTCCGCCCACACTCAGCCGCACGCGCCCCTGGCCGCCCAGCCATTGGAATTGTGGAATCAGCAAGCTCGCCAACCCCAATTCCTTATCTTCCAATTCGGCATTCAGGCGCAGGCTGTCGTTATCCGGTTCCACCTTGGCAAAGGGGAGCTTTTGGGGAATGCTGCCGGTGATCGCGATCGGGTCTTTGTCTTGGCTGCCTTGCACCGCCACGGCACTGCTGAAATTCAGCCGCGCTTGGGCATAGCTAAAGTTGCTGGTGGCCGTTTCGATCGGGGTGTTGTTCAGTTTGCCGCTGTTGAGCACCACCTGCCCCACGGCCCTTGGATCATCGATCGTGCCGGCCAGGGCCGCCGTGATATTCACCCGGCCACTGAGGCGGGGCAAACCGGTGCGGCCGTAGAGTTCACGGACTTGGGGAATATTTTCCAGGGATTCGGCGGGAAAGTTGGTGAGCTGAAATTGACCCGATTGGGTTTTGCCAATTTGCCCCGCAAAGGCCAGCAGGATATCGTTGCGGCGAAATTCCAAGGGGGCTAGGGTGAGGGTGTTGTCTTGGAAGTCGCCGCGAATATCCACCTGATCCGCATTCAGGGCCACTTGAGCCAGGCTACAGGCCTCTTCCGGTAACCAACTCCAGTCGCGACCCGAGAGATTGAACTTGGCGGCAATGCCCGTTTGCACGCTGCCATTGAAGGTGAGATTGGCCCCAAATCCGCCCCGGATTCGATCGAGATTGGCGATCGGGCTGGCATTGCAGCGATCGGCGATCGACTGGTTCAGCAGGGCCTTGATTTCCGCTAACTTCCGCAACTGCTGGGAAAGGGGTTGGTCAGCCATTTCCACCGCCAAGGGAGCCACCTGGGCAGCGGCGGCATAGGTGGGCGGCCGCAGTTTTTTGGCCCATTGGGCCGCGGATTCAAAATCCGTTAGTTGCAGGATCCGAATCAGGGTTTCCAGTTTGCCGTTGCGGGCTTGCACCTGGCCCTTGAAGCGCGGGTCAGCGGCCACCACCAACTCCGCCCCCACCAGATATTCACTGTCCCCTTGGGTCAACTTGCCATCGGTCAGCACGGCGCGGTTGTTGGCATACCCAAACAGGCCGGTAAATCGATCGCCAAAGGCCACTCCCACGCCCGGTTGTTCGGCGCTGATTTGCCCCTGGGCGGTGAAGCGATCGAGGTTCAGGCGTGCTCGGGCGGCGATCGTCCCTCGGGGAATGCCGGCCGGTTCCGTGAGGGCCGCGGGCCAACGCAACCGCTCCAATTGCAAATTCGCCAGCTCGGCCAAGAAATCTCGCCCTTGGCGGCGGCCGGTGGCGGTGGCCCCTTGCCATTGCAGATCTAAGCCGGTGGGTAGAAATTGTCGATCGAGCCGCAGGGCCAGGCGATCGGACTCGCCCCGCAGGTCGATCGACAATCCCCGATGCAAGCTCACGTCTACGGGCCCACTCATCAGCAGGTTAAAGTTTGCGCCCGCCGCTTCCAGCCCCACCAAGTTGGCCGTCCCGATCGCCCGTAAACCAGCTAGAGGGCCATTAATCTGGCCGGTAAAATTCGCCCGCCCCGCCAACAGGGGCCGATCGCGAAACGCATCCCGCACCCCGGCCGGAATTAGATTAGGAACCAAACCGGGCAGGGGTTCCAAATTGACGTTTTGCACCGCCACTTGCAAATCCAGATGGCGGAGGGTGGGCAAGCCGGCCAGTTGTGGGGGAATGCTGGGAAACAAAGACCCTTCAGCCCGCAACCCGGGCCCCACAGCCCGATCGAGCCGAATCGCTTGCCCATCCCAACGGGCCGCAAAGTCGATCGGCAGCCGTTGGTTGAGGTAGTTGGCTTGGGCAACGGTTAACAAACTGGAGCGATCGCCCGGCCTCAGTTGCCCCGTCACTTGGGCCGCGATCGAAGCAGGATTGCGGGCCAGCAGGCCGGCCACGGTTCCTTGGGCCGTGACCTGGCTGCTGAGTTGTCCGGTGGCTTGGGGCACAATCCGCGCCAACTGAATGCCCGCCAATTGGGTTTGCAATTGCCAACGATCGCCCGTGGCCTGGGCGGCCCAATCCAGCTTGCCACCGGCTAAATTCTGCAAGTTGCCCGCCGCCTGGACAGCCAAACCCGTCAAGGGGCGATCTAAAGTGCCCCGAGCTTGGGCTGTGGCGGTCAATTGACCCGAGAGTTGCGGAATCACCCGCCCCACTTGCAGATTTTGCAGCCGGGCCGAACCGGCCCAAGCCCGATCGCGCAGTTGCACCGCCGTTGTGATTTGCCCGCCCAGCAGTTCCGTGCGGGCCTCCGTGTCCAGCGCGGTTAGGTTGCCGCGCGATCGCCCCGTGACGGAGACCGGCCCCGGATCCTGGGGTAAATTCAGGCCATAGGCTTGGGCGATCGGGGCCAGGGGCAAATCCTGAACCCGCCAATCGGCCGACAGCCGATCGATGCCCAACCGATCCAAGGCCCCATTCGCCAACAGACGGGCCGAACCATCGGCGGTGATTGCACCCCCGGCCGTTGGTTCAACGCGCAGCCGATCGAGCCGGGCCGCCAGGGGAAAGGCCCGCACTAACCGACTTTGCCAATTTTCAAACAGGCGAAGGGGCGAATTTTTGGGCGGTTCCGATTCTTGGCCGATCGCGGAGAAATTGCCCTGAACGCGCCGAAAGGCCAGGCGATCGACCCGTAAGCCGCCCACCGAGACGAAATTGCCGGTAATTTGCGGGCGATCGAGCGTTCCCCGTAGCCTGGCATTCACCTCCACCGGCCCCACGATCGGGAGAGGCAAGGTCTGATCGAGCGTGGTTGCCAGATCCGCCGGCCGCAATGCCTCCGCCCGCAACGTCACATCATATTGAGCCTCCAGGGTGGTTTTGAGGGGATTTTGCAGATTCAACACCGTTCCCGAAAAATCCACCGGCCCATTCGCGATCGCCTGCAAGGACCCATATTGACCTTGGGTCTGATCCAGCGTCACGACGGGCCCCCGCAACCGCAACCGGCCCGTGGCCAGGGCCATGGGCTTGGGTACGAGGGGGCTGGTGATGCGCCAATCTCGCAGTTGCAGCGTGCCCTGAAGCGCCGGAATGCTTTTCCCCAATTGATATCGCCCATCGGCCACCCCGTCCACCCGTCCCCGCTCGATCGTCATAGGGGCGGGCATGGCCTGGGCCAATCCAGTCACATCCAGGTTTTGTAGGCGCGATCGCACCGCCAACTCCTGGGTCGGAATTTTGAACTCTCCTTTGAGGTCAAACTGTCCGGGCCGCACTTGCCCCACGGTTCCCAACACCGAAAACCGCGCCAATTCCGGCTGGCCAGCACGCCACTGCTCCAAATCCGCCGAACCGGAAGCCACAATCTTCACGGGCAACGGCGGGGTCGATCGCCGGGGCCGATTCACCAAGGCCGGCGCAGGCACCAAGGTCACCTGGGCATTTTGGAACTCAAAACGACTGGGACGCAGATCAAAGGGCGGCTTAGGGCCCGACTTCAAGCGCACTTCAAATAAATTGCCGTCGTTGGTTTGCTCCACATACACCGACGGATCCCGAAAGGTAATCGCGATCGGGATGACGCGATCGCCTAGCAAATTAGGCAACTGGGCGATCGACCAAAAATCAAACCTGGCCTCAACCGCACCGGCCTTCGCCTGGTCAGGATCCTGCGCGGTGGGCAACAGGGCCGATTCCCCAAAGGTCAGCCCGCCCAAGGACAATCCCGTCAGGGGCCCCACCTTCACCGGCCGCATCAGGGCATCGCTGAGGGCCGCGGACAAAAAATCCGAAAATCGATAGTGCAGCCAATACCAACCAAACCCCAGCCCCCCGGCCACCAGCCCGATCGACCCCAAAACGGCCGCCCGTCCCACCCAACGCCACAGGGATCTTCGATTCCTTTGGGGACGGCGCGATCCGGGGGGGGATGGCTCAAGCTCGGAGGGCTGATCCGGCTCCCGATCGGGCAAATTTCCTGGCGACTGCATAGCTCTGAAACCCGGTGCAACTCCTCACCCCGTGCGAGCTAGCCATCAGCCCCGCTGCACGATTGTGCATATCATAGACGACTCATTTGGCTGGTCTTGTTGACTGTTCCAAGTTCTGGATTGCCCATGGGGTCTTGATTGGCGATCGAGGGCTGGCCTTGGTTGGGCGCAACGGGGCGATCGGCGCGGCCTAGCTGGTTTTTTGGCCTTATGGTTTAGCTTTGTGGTTTTGTATCGCAATTTATAGGCCACAATCATGATCATGGTGGCTGTTGAGCTGGTTTGCAGGGGCGATCGCGCCTGTTTGCGTTACAGTTGGTGCAATAAAGGCAAATTTTGAGTAGTTTAAGTAATTCGTATAGTTTTCATTTTAAGTAATTTATTAATTTAGAATTTCATTAAACAAATTTAGTCACTCAATCAACTTTTAAATTTGCTCAATAAGTTTGGTGCTTTAAATGAATCTTGAATGGACTAACCTATTTGCACTCTTTGGAGCAATGACGATCCTAGCCACATTACCCAGCGTTAGCGTGTTCACAGTGGTGGCGGCAGCGGCTCAAGGGGGATTCCGGCCAGGTGTTTGGACAACGCTGGGCATTGTTTTGGGGGATTTATTGTTGATTTTGCTGGCGGTTTTTGGGTTGACTCTGTTGGTTGAATCGCTGGGCAGTGCTTTCGCCATCATTCGGTATTTGGGCGGCGCTTATTTGGTGACGATCGGCTGTTTGTTGTGGCGTTCAACGGGGCGATCGACTATTCACCATGACTCCTTGAGTGAGATGGAGGAATTGGAACCCACTAAAACTATTTCTGTGCAGCCATCCAACTGGGGGCATTTCATCACCGGCTTAGCGATTACTTTGGGTGATCAAAAGGCTGTTTTGTTTTATTTAGGGTTCTTGCCAGCGTTCGTTAATTTGAAGCAATTGACAACCTTGGATATTCTAATTTTGATGGCAATTGCGGCGTTGGCAGTGGGTGGCGTTAAATTGGGATATGCCTATCTGGCAAGTCGCGCGAGGTTGCGTTTTGGTCAACGGCTGGGGATGATGATGAATCGGGTGGCGGCGGTGATCATGATTGTGGTGGGATTGGTGGTCATTTTTCGATCATAGTTTCAACCACCTGGGAGCAAGGGGCTTAAGCCCCTTGTCTTGATTGATCGGTAGCCCTTATTTTTATCGATCAATCGAATGATTTGAGTGATCATCAATCAGATCAACAGCAGATCAATTTTTTCTTTTTCGATATCCTAGATATAGCCTTTACCTAAAATAATTGGCACGCCATATCACAGATACCATGAAGCAACGGCTCGGTGGGCACTGCCCACCCTACGGGCTACTATGCTTAGTAATCGAGATAAAGGCTGTATTTGCTTAAAACTCGGTTGCTACAGGCTTTGAGAATTTAAACTTCTTTTCAAACAATTATGATGATTATGAAATAGGTTCTGGGGGAAGGTTTCATGGCGAAATTGGGTGGCACTTCTCGAAAATTGATCGGCTCACGGCCTGAACCCGATCGGGTCGATCGCCCTGATTTGCCCCTTTCGCCGGCCCATGAGCGGCTCCTGGCTCTGTGGCTCCATGGCAAAAGCCGCCACACCCGTCGCTATTACCAGCGGGAGGCCCTGCGATTTTTGGCTTTTGTGGATTGCCCGATCGAGCAGGTGAGCGCCATTGATGTGCAGGGGTTTTTGGATGAGTTGGAGCGCGATCGATTGGCTCCGAGCAGCATGGGCCGCTCGATCGCGGCGATTAAATCCCTGCTGCGGTTTGCGCATCAAATGGGCCTGGCTCCCGACAATCCGGCGGTGGCTTTTAAAGTCCCCAGCACGAAAGACACCCTTTCAGAGCGGATTTTAAGTGAAGCTCAGGTACAAGAAATGCTGGCAGCAGAACCCCAGCTCCGAAATCGATTAATGTTGCGATTGCTCTATGCGGCCGGGGTGCGGGCTAGTGAGCTTTGTGGACTGTGTTGGCGAGATTTGCAACCCCGAGGGGATGGGGGCCAAGTAACGGTCTATGGCAAGGGCAACAAAACCCGCGCGGTGTTGCTGCCGCCAACCCTTTGGCAAGAACTCCAGGCCTATCGCGAGTCGATCGAGCCGTTGCCCCATCGCCAAGACCCGATCTTTCGGAGTCGCAAGGGGGGGCATCTGGATCCCTCGCAACTGATGCGAATTGTGCGATCGGCGGCCCAGCGAGTGGGCATTGAGGCCAATGTTTCGCCCCACTGGTTGCGCCACGCTCACGCCAGCCACAGCCTCGATCGGGGTGCGCCGATTCACCTGGTGCAAGCCACCCTGGGCCATGCCAGCATTGCCACCACGGGCCGCTATCTCCATGCCCGCCCCCAGGACAGTTCCGGGCGCTATCTGGATCTTTAAGGATTGGGAATCATTACTCTGCAAACTCTTCGTCGCAAACCATTCGTCCATTGCATCCTTTCGGGAACCCGTGGCAAGATGGGGCTGATCTTTGGAGCCATTGGCCCGTGACTCGTGGGCGGCCGTCTGAGAAGCGATCGAGCACGATGCAAGACTGCGATCGATTAGGAGCAAAGCAAATGAAGACCACCACTTGGGCTACTGTGATCGGCTCGGCGATCGCCGCCACGGTTTTGAGCGTGGGCCCCGCCCTGGCCCAGTCGGCTGACTATGGCGATCGGGTCATTGTGCCGGGGCCAAACGACCCCTTGGGCAGCGGCACGGTACAGACCGGTACGCCCGGCAGTCGTTCATCGGCCGCCATTCCGATCACCACCATTCCCCAAGCCTTTGACGCAACGTTTTATCGCCACAACCCCCCAACCCACACCGATCAAACGATTTGGGGACAGTTGCAGGTCATCCTAGGGCTGCCGTTCCCCGAAAAGGGCACTAATGCCGACAGCCGCAACATCAGCCGCTTGTATTACGAAGTGCTGCAACGCCAAAGCCTGTCGGATCCCTGGATTCGGACACAGGACTTGCCGAACCCTTACAACGGGTCGCTGCTACAAATGCAACGATCGACCGGCGACGGCCAAAGCTCGCCCTAGGTTTGGTCACGAAATCGGTCACTCAACCCGATCGCCCTGCCACTGTTCCAACACCCGCATCAACTGCTGGCTCACCTCGGCCGCGTAGGCTCGACTATCCAGGCAGCGCGGAGGCTGGGCCAAGGCTCGGGTCAGGTGTTGGCGAATTGATTGCCGCAGGGTTGGATCCGCCGCCAAACGCCCCGCCAGAGCCAGGTAATCTGCCTCTGAGCGGGCAACCCAATCTCCCAAACCCACATCGCGCAAAATGGCAGCCCCTTGGCGCGATCGAAACCAGTCGCTTTCGCGGGCCACCACCGGCAACCCCACCTCGATCGCATCCACAATGGAATTCGCCCCACCAAAGGGAAACGAATCGAGATAGATATCAGCCAATTGCAACACCGCTTTCACATCGGCCCGGCTGGGCAGTTGGTCAAACACAATGGCTCGATCGGGATTGACCCCGTGGGCGGCCAAAGTTTCCCGTAAGCGCCGCCAAAATTGCACCTTGGGATAGTTGCGCTTCCAACTGGCTCCAAAGGGACAAAGCAAGAGATAACTATCAGGAAACTGGGCCAGCAGTTTCGCCCAAGTTTCCCGTTGTTCGGGGATAGTTTTATATAAATTGGCTCCCGAAACAAAGGCGATCGCCCCCTCAGGAATCCCCACACTGGCCCGATCGATGACTAATCGCGGTGTGGCGGCTTCCAAGGAATAGTCAAAACAGTGGGCCGGCCCCGACACACAGAGCAATTTTTCCTGATAATGGGCGGCGGCGCTGGCGGTTTCCGTGAGCTGACCGGATAGGTAGTAATCCATATGGGTCATGCCGCTGGTGACGGGGGAAGAGACGGAATGGATTTGCACCCGCGCCAACCGATGGGCCCCAATCATCAACACCCGATGTAGGGAATTGGTGACGATCGTGGCCACCAACAACAAATCCAAATCATCTTGCCGAATTCGGGCCACCTGTTGTTTTAAATCGCCCACCAGCGGCACGATCGCATCTCCCGATCGGCGTTGTTGATAGGCATCCAGCAGATCTGGATCGCGATCAATGACATACAAAATCACTTCAAACCGATCGCGATCGAGCCATTCAAACACCGGAAAGGTTGTGAAGGTTTCCGGATGAGATAAATAATTGGTTTTCAGAATTCCGAGTCGAATCTTGGGGCGATCGGGCGGTCGGGGCGCAAAGTCATATTCCAATTGATGGCCCGCTAAACGCAGGGAAAATTCCAAGATCGAAGCCCGTTTGGCAAAGGTTGATCGCAAATTTCGATCGCAAAAATAAAGCGGGACAAGGTTCGCCAAATTACTAAACGTCAGGGCGATTTTTTGCCATTGTGCCGATTGTGGATAGCGGAAAATTTGTTCATGTAAATAGTCCACCAGGGCGATGGTGAAGTTGGCATAGCGATCGACCTCGCCCAATTCTCGAAAAAAGCAGGGAAAGGCCAAGCAATAGTCAAAAAAGGGTTCGATCGCCCAAGGCGGCAGTTGCAACCCATGCAGATCGGGCAACCAGGTTTCGGCCCGTTGATAGAGGGCGATCGCCCAAACCGCTTGGAGGCGGGGAGCTGGCCAAGTGGCGGCCAATTCCCGCTCGATCGGCTCCAGCCACTGGCGTTCCTCGGGGGTCAAGGCCTCATAGCGCAAGTTGCAATCCCAAAGGGCCGCTTGGGCGGCGCGGCCGGTTTCCCATTGGGTCGCCATGGCTGCGTCCGGCGTGGCCAGCCACTGTTCCGCTAATTGACGACGCAGATCCCGCAATTGGGCCAGGGGTTCCGGCGCAAAGGGCTGACGATCCCAATGATCCAGGGCTTGTTCGATCGCCTCTAGCAGCGCAGTCATGGGCAACCCATCTAAGCGGAATAGTCCGCGATCGCGAAGATATAAACCCCATGGAGGGTCAAGGCTCCCAACCAGCCCAGGGTGACCCAAACGGCCCAAGGATCACTCGCCCGGTTCAGGGTTTCAAAAAACCACAGACCCGAGTTACTGGCGGCAAAAATCGCCACGTGGGTCGCAAAGGTCATCCGATCGTCGAGTTTGCGATATTCAGGATCGGCGCGATCGGGTTCACGGGGCCAACGGGGAGGCATAGGACAGTTACCGGGTTGCGATTTGGGACGGAAAACCGGTTCTCATTCTGCCATGGTCTGCCGGGGTGATCGCGGTTGGGGTGAATCAACGGTCGGCTGCAACCGGTTGAGGGGGCGATCGCCTGGCGGCATCAGGACTGTTCTCACCGCTGCCCAAACCTGGATGATGGAATGATGGTTGGTGCAAGGGGTCGATCGAGGTTTGGACAATGAAGCAATCCAAGAAACAAAACAAGAAACAAAACTTCTCAAGTTT
This sequence comes from Limnothrix sp. FACHB-406, assembly GCF_014698235.1. Classification (NCBI taxonomy): domain Bacteria; kingdom Bacillati; phylum Cyanobacteriota; class Cyanophyceae; order Pseudanabaenales; family Pseudanabaenaceae; genus Limnothrix; species Limnothrix sp. FACHB-406. The sequence continues at coordinate 93,742 of NZ_JACJSP010000012.1, forward strand.
CACGCTCTCTCAGGCCTATCAACATTTAGGGTTGGTGATGCTCAAGCCTTGGGCGATTGATTTTGTGCCGAAGGAACCGAGCCAATTTTTTCTGCAACGGCTCGATCGACTGCAACAAACGTTTGATCTTCGTGCCTATGAAAAGTCTAAGGAGTTGTTGATTGATGCGGTTTGTGAGGAAGCGCTTTACCCTAATTCGGCGCTGAAAATTTGGAAGGGAGCCGCCCTCAGCAGTGATGATCTGACGGGCAATGTGGATTATTTAATGACCGATCGCAAGGATTATCTTGATCGCCCCTATCTCTGCATTGTGGAGGCGAAGAAGGATGATTTTGAGCAGGGGTTGGCGCAATGTTTGGTGGAAATGGCGGCTTGCCTGTGGAACAATCGCCAGGTGGGTCAAGAAATCCCGGTGTTTGGCATTGTGACTAATGGCGAAACTTGGCGGTTTTATCGCTTAGATCCGGATCAACAGGTTTATGAATCTGCTCCCTACGCGATCGGGAGTTGGCCGATCGTTTTGGGTTGTTTGCATCGGGTTTTTCAGTGGTGTTTGGCCCACAGTCAGGGGGCGATCGGGGAGGGTTGATGGTCGAAATCCTTGAGGCGGAATGGGCCCAAACAATAACTATTTGACCGATCGAACCAGGCCAAGCGTCATCTAATCTGCAAAGGCAGGACGCTGGGCGATCGACAAGGCTATGGTGGGTTGCAGGACGATCAATCCCGTTCGGGGTGAATTGAGCTATGCGTGGACTCTGGTTGGGCGGGTTGGTGTGGCTGTTGGGCGCAATCCCCGCGATCGCCCTGCCCCAGCCGGTTCGATCGGCACAACCCGCCCAGTCGCCTACGGATTTGCCCTCCAAACCAGCGGCCGATCGGCTGTTGCAACAGGGAATTCAACAATACCGAACCGGTCAGTTTCGGGCGGCCCTTCAGTCCTGGGAAGCCGCACTACAGATTTATCGCGCCCTTCGGTCTCAGAGCGGGGAAGCATCGGCTCTCGGTAATTTGGGCAATGCCTATAATGCTTTGGGTCAATACCAACGCGCCATCGAGTATCACGAGCAGTCCCTAGCGCTCGATCGCCAACGGGGCAATCTCCAGGGAGTCGCCCAGTCAATCCATAACCTGGGCAATGCTTATCAATCCCTCGGAGACTATCAACGCGCCATTACCTATTACGAACAATCTCTGGCGATCGAGCGTCAACTGGGCAATCAATCCGGTCTGGCCGATTCCCTCGGCAGTTTGGGCAATGTCTATAACCGTTTGGGACAATATCAACGTGCCATTACCTATTACGAACAAGCCCTAGAAATTGACCGCGAGATCGGCAATCAACGAGGAATTTCTGCAACTCTGGGAAGTTTGGGATTAGCCTACCAATCCTTGGGAAGCTATCAGCGTGCCCTTGATTATTATGAGCAATCGTTAGTCCTCAATCGCCAATTGAGTGATCGCCAGGGAGAAGCGATTTCACTCGGTAGTCTTGGCACTATTTACAATCTACTGGGTCAATATCAGCGATCGATCAATTATCAAGAACAAGCCCTGGCGATTAAGCGCGAAATTGGCGATCGCAACGGAGAAGCTATTTCTCTAAGTAATCTTGGTCAAATTTACAATTCTCTCGGTCAGCAGCAACGATCGATTGATTATCAAGAACAAGCCCTGGCGATTAAGCGCGAAATTGGTGATCGCAACGGAGAAGCCATTTCTCTAAATCATTTAGGCAATATTTATAACAATCTGGGTCAGCATCAGCAAGCGATTAATTATTACGAGCAAGCCTTAGCCATTCAGCGGGCGATCGGCGATCAAGAAAGTGAAGCCGTGGTTTTGAGCAGCTTGGGCAACAGTTACTATGACCTTGGGCAATATCAACGCGCCATTACCTATCACGAACAATCCTTAGCGATTAAACGCAAAATTGGCAACCAATCAGGAGTCGCTTACTCCCTGACTGTCCTCGGAATGGCTTACCACGCTCTTAATCAATATCAGCGTGCCATTGAATATTACGAACAGTCCTTGGCGATCGCCCGAGCCATTGGAGATCGCGAGGTGGCAGCCATGACATTCAGCAATCTTGGTTTTGCCAATTTCTATACCAATCGCTTGGCAGAATCCGCCAAAGCGTTGCAGTCCAGCTTAGATCTGTTGGAAGCAATTCAAGCTGATTTGGGCCAGAACGATCGCGATCGCACCTCACTTCTAGAAACCCAACAAAATGTTTATCAAGCTTTGCAACAAACCTTGATCGCCATGAATCAAGCGACTGAAGGGGTTGTCGTTGCCGATCGTGGTCGGGCCCGCTCCCTACTTTCCTTTTTGCAGTCTAATCCTGAATCTAAAAATTCATCTCTTACGGCTGCTGAAATGCAGTCGATCGCCCAACAGCAAAAGGGCACAATTATTCACTATTCCGCCGTTTGGGGAGAGCTATATATTTGGGTGATTCCGCCTCAGGGGGCGATCGCCTTTCGGAAAGTTCCCTTACCCGAATCCGCAAAAGGTCTGGGTCAAACGGCTGAAGCTTTGCGAAACAGTGCGGTTACCCTGCGATTAATCAGTATGCGGGGCAATGATCAAGGCCTGAGTGATCTTGCGAATCAATTACGAGGAACGGGCAACGAACGGATTACTGAAAATCCCACAGATTTACGACAAGGCTATGACCTGTTGATCAAGCCGATCGCTGATTTATTACCCACAGAAACGGGCAGCAAATTGATCATCATTCCCCATCGTGAATTGGCGGTGGTTCCCTTTGCGGCCCTGCGGGATGAGTCGGGCAAATTTTTGATCGATCGCCACACTCTGGCCTTTGCGCCTTCGGTGTCGGTGTTGGCGGAAGCGGCCCGCCGTCCCCAAACCAGCAACGGCCCGGCACTGGTTGTGGGAAATCCCAATCCGATGCCGGACAATTTGAACCCGTTGCAGGGCGCAGAGGCGGAGGCCCGGGCGATCGCCCAAATCCTGAATGCCACGCCTTTAATTGGGGCCCAAGCCACCGAATCGCAGGTGAAAGAACGGATCGATCGCGCGGGTCTGCTGCATTTTGCGACCCATGGGGTTGTGCCCAGAACGGTTGATGGCGGGTTGGAAAGTTGGTTGGCTCTGGTTCCCGGCGGCAATGAGGACGGGCGATTGACGATCGCGGAAATTTTCGATCGCAACTTGCAAGCGCGGCTAGCGGTGCTGAGTGCTTGCGACACGGGCCGAGGAACCGTCAGCGGTGAAGGGGTGATCGGTTTGGCACGGGCGTTTCTCAAGGCCGGTGTGCCGACGGTGGTGGCGAGTCTCTGGAAAGTGCCGGACGAACCCACGGCGCTGATGATGCAAGCGTTCTATGCAGAGCGAGCAGCGGGCAGTGATCCGGCGGTGGCGTTGCGATCGGCCATGTTGCAGGTGCGGGAGCAATATCCCGGGCCCCAAAACTGGGCGGCCTTCGTGGCGATCGGGGATACGAACTAACCCTGAATCATGGCTGCATCATTGCTGCCAAATCAGTCATGACTGATGATCCTGATCAAGGTGAGTGCTTAATTTGGAACGAGGCTCACCATAACCTTCTAGGTAGGCGGGATTTGTTGATAGGTCTTCAGGCCCATCAACAACACCCACAAATGGTTGAAAAGCATCCCAAGCTGATTGCGTTTCTGATGATTGGGCTTGAGCCGATCGCCTGCCCAACGATCGCACCAGTTGCCAGATCAACATCAGCCGATCGCGCCAGGACAGTTGTTCGGCTTGCTCACTTAAAGATTTCCACGTCACCATGATCGATCGCCCCCCGTCTGGGCTGATGAAACTGCTGATTGCATTTTTGATTCCATTATGGATCGATCGCCCCGCCGTCCAATCGGCCGTATGATGATTGGCTTGGGGTGTTTTCGCCACAGTTAGCTGATCGCGCTCGCAACCCGAAACCCGAGCCAGATCGATCGCGCGACCCTCACTCGCCCCAGCCCTTTCAACCCCCACGCAACAAGCAAGGAAACTGACATCGTGACTCGCACGAACCTGGATTTTTTGGCCGAATCCGATCCCCTCGTGGCCGAAATTATCGGTCTCGAGTTACAGCGCCAGCGCGACCACCTGGAACTGATTGCCAGCGAAAACTTCACCTCGGCGGCGGTGATGGCGGCCCAAGGCTCGGTGCTGACCAACAAATATGCAGAAGGCCTGCCCGCCAAGCGCTACTACGGCGGCTGTGAATTCGTCGATCGGGTGGAGCAGTTGGCGATCGATCGCGTTAAGGAACTGTTCGGCGCGGCTTGGGCCAACGTGCAACCCCACTCGGGCGCGCAAGCCAACTTCGCCGTGTTCCTGACCCTGCTGCAACCGGGCGACACGATCATGGGCATGGACTTGTCCCATGGTGGCCACTTGACCCACGGTTCGCCGGTAAATGTGTCCGGTAAGTGGTTCAACGTGGTGCAGTACGGCGTGAGTCCCGAGACCGAGCAACTGGACTTTGACCTGATCCGCAAGCTGGCGATCGAACACAAGCCCAAGCTGATTATTTGTGGCTATTCCGCCTATCCTCGGACGATCGACTTTGCCCAATTCCGGGCGATCGCCGACGAAGTGGGCGCATACCTGATGGCGGACATCGCCCACATCGCCGGGTTGGTGGCCGCTGGCCTGCATCCCAACCCCCTACCCTACTGCGATGTGGTGACCACCACCACCCACAAGACCCTGCGCGGCCCTCGCGGTGGCTTGATCCTGTGCCGCGATGAGGAGTTGGGCAAGAAGTTTGATAAGTCGGTGTTCCCCGGCAGCCAAGGCGGCCCCCTGGAGCATGTGATTGCTGCCAAGGCCGTAGCCTTTGGGGAAGCCCTGCGCCCGGACTTCAAGACCTACGCTGCCCAGGTGATTACCAATGCCCAGGCTATGGGTGCTCAGTTGCAGGCGCGTGGTCTGAAGCTGGTGTCTGGCGGCACGGATAACCACTTAGTGCTGGTGGATCTGCGCTCGATCGAGATGACCGGCAAGGAAGCCGATCGCCTATTGGGTGAAATCAACATCACCGCCAACAAGAACACCGTGCCCTTCGATCCCCAATCGCCCTTTGTGACCAGCGGCATCCGGTTGGGTTCGCCGGCCATGACCACGCGCGGCATGGGTGCGGCGGAATTCACGGAAATCGGTGACATCATCGCCGAGCGGTTGATCAACGCGGCCGATGCGTCAGTTGAAGATGCCTGCCGCGATCGGGTGGCAGCCCTGTGCGATCGCTTCCCGCTCTATCCCCATCTGCGGGTGGCGCTGCCAGCCCTGGCTTAGAAGCTGTCGGGCAGCACTTGCCAAGCACCAGCAGTTGAGGGGGCAAGGGGTCTGAGAGCCTTGTCCTTGCTGATTGGTTGAGCAAGTCGCGTATCAATCTTAGTTTTTTTAAAAGGGGCAAGGCCAAAGGTCTGCCCTTTTTTCTTGGAAATTTTTTTGGGGGGGGTTAATTGAATATCTGTAAATCCGTAGATTTTAAAAATTCTAACTTTCTAAGCTTTTAGTTCTTGATTTTTCCTTAACAGCTTGGTAACTGCTAAAAATTTTCTAAAAGATTGAAAAATGCAAGATCTCAAAATGAGTTGATTTTGGTTTTTTTCAAAAAGACAATTTAAAGAATTAAGGTTTCTTAAGGGCAAAAGATCCCAAAAGTTAATCAAAATCCAGTTTCCACTTAACCCTGTCTTTACTGAATAAACCTAGCGTAAAGAGCGTCTATGGCTCTTTGCGGAAGCCGACATGGTGGATGTTGGTTTCTTGGCAAATGGGTCTCGTGCGTCGCTGAATTTATGAGCTTGGCTAGGTTTGCATTGGCCTCAGTTTGCATGGCTGTTCTGAATCCCGTCGCGATCGGGCCTTGGAACTTTGGGAGCGGACTGACTTTGATTGATCAGCCGGCCCTGGCCAACCCCCCCAACCTAACTCTCGAATTGCCGATTTATACCCTGACCGAACAGCGCGATTTAGTGGCCCAAGCCGAACGGATGGCCCAAGCGGCGATCGCGCGGGAATTTCAGCAAAAACCGGCCCTTTCGATGGTTCAGGTTGTGGTGTTGGGCAATCGCCATGGAAATTTAGTGCCCATTTTGACGGTGAGTGTTACCCGATCGCAGTGGCAACAAAACCCACGGGTCAGCGCCTGGACGCAATATTATGCGTCCGGTCGCTTGCTGCAACGGCCGGATCCTCAGCCAGCGGAGCCGCCTGATTCTGTGGTGGCGGCGCAACCGGCTAACCCAACGCAGTCGGGGCAACCGGAAACGGGCCCTCGGGGTGTGGGTGGTCGCGGCGCAACCATTGATCAGGCTTGGGATACGGGTCAAATGACGCGATCGCAAGCTCAGGACTATCTCAGCGACCTCGATTAGGACAGCGGCGAAGACAGCGGCCTCAGCCCCTTCATCAGCCTGTTTCCACCACTCGCATCGCCAGGACTAGGAGAAGACCCGTGATTCACGACAACGGCATCAGCAATCGATCGAACAACCGCCCCTTTGAAGACATTTTGCGCGCCCGCTTGTCCCGCCGAAACCTCTTGGCCCGCAGCGCCATGTTGGGAGCCAGCGGCTTTTTAGCGGCCCTGGCTGGCGACAAACTGCTGGCCCAAGGAGCCGCAGCGGCCACGGGAGCTAACCCCGAAGCCGGTCTGGCCGGTGGGGAATTGTTGGCCCAAGCGCGGAAATTGGTGGACTTCCCGATCGTCCCTGCTGCGGCAGGCTCGGGCCCGGTGCCGGCCATCTCCTCCGCCTATGAGTACGACATTCTGATTCCTTGGGGCAGTCCCTTGCAGGGCCCCGGCCAAGGCCCCAACTACAATGGGGATCCCAACCGTCGCCCCAGCTCGGCCGAACAGGCCCAGCAAATCGGTATTGGCCACGATGGGATGTGGTATTTCCCGTTGGATCAAGGCAATGACAATGGGATGTTGGCCATTAACCACGAGTACGGAACCAACAGCCACGTCATTGGCAAAAACTTGCCCACCAGCCTGGAAGATGTGCGGGTTTCACAGCACGCCCATGGGGTTTCGGTGGTGGAAATTCGGCGGGTACGGGGAGCCAAGTGGCAAGCAGTGCCCAGCCCCCGATCGCGCCGGATCCATGTGAACACCCCCGTCACCTTCAGCGGCCCCGCTGCCAACAGCCCCCTGCTGCGCACCGCTGCCGGTAACCCGCCCTTGGGAACCCTGAACAACTGCGCCAACGGTAAAACCCCTTGGGGCACTTACCTGACCTGCGAAGAAAACTTCAACGGCTACTTTGGCGACAGCACCTACAACGCCCAAACCAAAACGGGCACTTGGAAAACGACCAACGCCCAAAAGCGTTACGGCTTTGCGGCGGCTGGTGCTGGTTATGGCTGGGAACTGTTTGATAAGCGTTTTGACCTGGCCAGCGCTGAACATGCCAATGAAGAAAACCGCTTCGGTTGGGTAGTGGAAATTGACCCCATGAACCCCAACCAAACCCCCGTCAAGCGCACCGCCTTGGGTCGGATTAAGCATGAAGGGGCTGAAGTGGTGGAAGGTCGCGGCGGCCGGATTGTGGTCTACATGGGCGACGACGAGCGCTTTGACTACATCTACAAGTTCGTTTCGGCGGACAACTGGCGATCGATGCGGGCCCGTGGGGTCAGCCCCTTGGACGAAGGCAAGCTCTATGTGGCCAAGTTCAATGACAACGGCACGGGCAGTTGGCTGGAGCTAAACATCAGCAACCCGGCCCTGCGCGGCAAATTCAGCGATCAGGCGGAAGTGTTGACCTATGCCCGGTTGGCGGCGGATGCCCTGGGAGCAACGCCGATGGATCGCCCCGAGTGGATTACGGCTGCGGCGAATGGGCGGGTTTATTGCACCCTGACCAACAACACCCAGCGCAAAGACACGCAGGTGAATGCGGCGAATCCCTTGGGCCCCAACCCCGATGGCCACATCATCAGTTGGCGCGACAGCGATGATTACACGGGCACTAGCTTCACTTGGGATATTTTCATCCTGGCGAAGGATACCCACGGCAACGGCGATGAGCGCACGTTCAGCAGTCCCGATGGTCTGTGGGCGGATCCCGATGGCCGTCTGTTCATTGAAACCGATGGTGCTCAGAAGAAGGGCCTGAATGATCAGTTGTTGGTGGCCAACCTGGAAACGGGTGATATTCGCCGCCTGTTGACGGGGGTTACGGACTGTGAGGTGACGGGCATTACGGTTACGCCCGATCGCCGCACGATGTTTGTGAATCTGCAACACCCTGGGGATGGGAACCCGGCGAAGACCAATTTCCCAGCGCCCCAAGGTAGCGGTCGGATTCCTCGCGATTGCACGCTGGTGATTCGCAAGAAGGACGGCGGCATCATTGGTTCGTAGGCTGGTGAATTCGTCAGTTTCTAGGTTCCAATTGGATTCTTAGGTGTAGGGGGCGATCGATTCCCGATCGCCCTCTGTCATTGCAACCCACCACGAGACGTTCAAGACCATAAAACAAGCTGTTGATGAACCCTCACAGCGCGATCGCACCGGAAATTACCAGGCGATCGCGCTGTTGTTATGCTGGGCGATGGCGCTTGTTTTTGAGGTTGGTTCATGGCCGATCCCGCATCTTTTGGTGTTTCTCAGGTTGTTCCTCAGGTTTGTCTCGATCGCTTCAATGAGGCAGCCCGGTTGGCCGGCGAAGGAGACATTGCCAGCGCCCTTGCCCAATATGAAGCGGTGTTTGCAGACCTGGGCAACCAACCTTCAGGGGTGGTGACCGGACCATTTTTGGCGCTGGTGGAACTGCGCAAGGCCTATTGCCTAATGAGCCTGCGGAACTATGCAGCGGCTCAGGCAATTTTCCAATCACTTGATCGGGGTATGGCCGGGCAGTTGGAAACGGCGGAAATTTTTGATTTCTATCTGGCCTATGGCAATACGTTGGGGCATTTGTCTTTGCTGGAGGAAGCGATCGATCGCTTTGCCCATGCCATGAACGTGGCCACGGAGTATTTACGGGATGCCGAGCGATTTCGCACGGTTTGGTATTGGGTTTTGTATTGGGAAAAATATCACGGCGCTTGGGAGGCGCTGGATGAGCATTGCGCCGATGTGAATGGTTTTGGGCTAGAAAACCAGGATCCGCAATTGCAAATTATGGCGCTGGAGTTTCGGTGTTATGCCGATCGGGCGTTGGGACGATTGGCGGCGGCCCGGCAAGGGGCGGAGGGAATTTTGGCTTGGAAACAGCAAACTCAGGCGGATCCTGCTGAAATTGCCCAATGGGAAGCGTTTTTAGCGTCGCTGGTTCAACCCGATTAACAACTGTTGATTAACCTCTCTGTTGGTGTTGTTCGTTAATGTTGCTTCCCGTTGGTGCGGTGGTTGCTCGGTTTCCCCTCTTGGAGTCGTTGCAAATATTCCCAACCCCGCTGGGGCCAGACCCGATCGCGCCCGGTGCGTTCGGCAATCCATTGGGCCACCTTGGGCCCCGACCAAGGGCCCCCGTCGGGAGCCGGTTGATCCAGCAATTGCGCTAATTCCTGTTGTTGCTCCGTGGTCAGGAGCGATCGAGCCGATCGATGGCGTTGGCTGGGTCGCCGGTCGATCGCATTGGGGCCCAGTTGGTTATAGCGACGAACCAACTCCTTGGCATAGTCATAGCTCAAGTCCACCACTCGGGCCGCTTGGGTAATGGTCCAGCCTTGGGCAATTAAATAGAGCAGGTGCCATCGGCGGGCCTCGGTGGCTTCCTTGGCTTGACGGTAGCGATCGCGCAGGCGATCGAGGCTGAGATGGGGGTTCAGCGTGACGCGCGGCGGCATAGGAACGACCTGGGATCGTCAATCAAGCGATCAAAAAACAGCAAATCAGGGGGCCAAGCGATTGACCTGAGCCAGCACAACCACCCTGGGCTTGCGGTGTCTAGCCAAGGCCCGGCGGTCGTATCCCCACTTTGCTCTTCTGGCTGGCAGGGTCGAATCCGGACGCTTTTGATTCACCCGACCCGATCGCCCCGATCGACGCACTCTAGAGGGCCAATCGCTGCCAAGCCAACCGGGCCGCTCCGGCCATGCCTGCCTGATTGCCCAATTCCGCCACCACAATTTGCAATCCTTCCCGGGAGGAGGGCAGCACCCGCCGGTTCACTTCCGCTTCCATGGCCGGGAAAAACCACTGGGCCCCGGCGCTGATGCCACCGCCAATCACCACGGCTTCGGGTGTGAAAATGTAGATTAGGCTGGCTAATCCGGCTCCCAAGTCTCGGCCGTAGGCGGCCCAAAAGGCGATCGCCTCTAGATCGCCCGCCGCGGCCTTGGCCGCCACCTGGTGAGGTTCCAGACCCGTGCGCCGCCGCACCGCCTGCACGGAGGTGTATTGCTCCAATGATCCTTGATTGCCGCTGTTGCAAGGGGGCCCATCGGGATTGAGGGTAATCAGACCCAATTCCCCGGCGGCTCCGGTGCGGCCCGCGAACAGTTCGCCCCCCAAAATGACGGCTCCGCCTACGCCCGTGCCCAGGGTCAACACCAGCAGGTCTTGGAATTGGCGACCGGCCCCTAACCAGGCTTCTCCTAAGCCAGCGCAGTTGGCATCGTTGGCCAAAATGGTCGATCGGCCCGTGGCCGCTTCCATCCAATCGGCTAAGGGCACATCGTGCCAGCCTTCTAGGTTGATGGCGACTCGAGCAATTCGGCCGGCCGCATCGGCGGGGCCCGGCGTGCCAATCCCGATCGCGATCGCTCCTCGATCGGGGTCGAGTTGCTGAATGGCGGCGGCGATCGCCTCCGTGACTGCTGTGGGTGTGGCCGGCTGGGGAGTATCAATCACCAACGAAGCCAAGCAATCACCCGTGGCCATATATCGTCCCAACTTGATGGCCGTGCCGCCCAAATCTACCCCGATTACCGTTGCCGAACCCATGACTCTGTACCAAAACTCCGCCGCGCTATTTTGGCATCTCGGTTAGCGGCGCGATCAGGTCAAAAGCTTGGGCAACGGTCAGCAACCCCAAAAAGGGCAGCAATCAGCCATCTTAATGCAAGATTACTAAACTAATCTTGCATTCAAGAACGCTAAATTGGGGGTCGAAACCCCATTACGTGACCCAAACCCTTCGATGGCGACTCCAACCGCTTCTAGACCCCAAAATCGTCGCCAAAATCGTTGGCTATTGGCCGGCATTCTGGGGATACTCACGGCCCTCGGGTTGGGAACCAAGCGCTATCACGGCCCCTTGGAAAGTTGGGTGCAACATCACCTGGGCGATGTGTTGGTGATGATTTTTCTGATTGGGGTGGCCCGTTGGCTGTGGCCCCGGCGATCGGCTGGGGTGCTAAGTGCTTGGGTGATGGCGATCGCGATCGGGATTGAACTACTGCAACTGTGGCATCCACCGATGTTGCAAGCGATTCGCGCCACCTTCCTAGGGCAAATTATTTTTGGCAGCTACTTCGACTGGTGGGATTTTGTCCACTACGGCCTTGGGGCCTTGCTGGGCTACGGAGGATTGCGGTGGCTCGATCGCTGGGGCCAGGAACAACCCCAAGTGGCCCCGCCCGATCTCCCCTCGATCGATCAGTGACAAGTAACGGCGCTAGCGGCGCGATCGCAGCCGGCTTTGCTGCCATTGTTGCAATCGTTCAATCCATTGCCCCCCATCTTCCTTGGCTTGGTTCAGGAGATGAACGATCGCCGCTTCCACAATCGTTTCCTTATAGGGGGCGTTGCTTTTGCCCAGGGCCAATTGCAGTTCCAAATGGAAGCGATCGAGTTCGTCCAGCACCGACTCCCGCACTTGAAAAGTAGCCCGGCGCAAACTGGCCGCTTGGCCCTTGGGTGCGGGCGGCAGCGAATCCGTCTCGGATTCCGTGGGTTGCAGATATTGCGCTAACAACTGATCGCCGGCCGTGGGTTCTGAAGACATGGTGGATTGCAGAGTTGGGGATTTGAACCGAGAAGTAGATGGGGAAAATCAGGGGAATTGATCAGATCAATCAGTCGATCAGTTGATTGGTCTATTCGTTAATCAGTCGATCAGTTGCAGCATCCATCGAGGAGATGAGTAGCAGCGATCGATCAGGTTGGATTGGTGGGTGAGGGACGATCGACCAAAACCGTCGCGATCGCTTCATAACCCTGCAACACAACCGATCGGCGTTGGCGAGCAAGTCCCGATCGCAACAATTTTCCATCGACCGTGAGCTTGGGGAAACAAGCCGATCGAGGAATGGGCGGGAACAGGGCGATCGCGCCTCGGCTGGCCAGGGCCCAATCTTGCAATCCCGCCAACACCTGATCACACCAAGGGGCCCGTCGTTCGCTCATGGTGGGCAACACCCCCACAACCCGCAAATTGGGATTGAGCTGCGATCGCACACTGGCCACCGTTTCCATCAGAGCCAACAAACTGCGCAAGGCCAAGGGTTGGCATTGTACCGGAATCAACAACCCATCCGCCGCCGCTAACGCACTCAGCGTCCAAAACCCCAGTCCCGGCGGACAGTCCAGCAACACCAGAGGGCTTTGGGTTTGGGCGGGAGAGGTTGCCAAAAATGGTTTGGGTTGTTGCTCATCAAGCTTGCCCAGCAGTGGCCAAGATTGCGCCAGGGCCTGACGCAGCCGCAACAACCCTTCGGGCGATCGAGCCAAGGCCACCGCCGCCGACTCCAAATCCAAACCACCCGGCAACAGCCATCCCCGATCGCCCGCCGCCACTAGTCGATCGCCGATCGCCCCCTGTCCTTGCAACGTTGTCGCGATCGAGGGTGAATCCGTCGCTCTCAACAGGGCCGTTAGGTGTGCTTGGGGATCCAAGTCCACCATCACCACGGGCGATTCCACAGGCGATCGAGCCGCCAACAGTTCCGCCAAACAAAGCACCGTTGTGGTTTTGCCCACGCCCCCTTTGGGATTCACGATCGCGATCGTTGTGCTTGCCACCGGTTTTGCCCACATCCCAGACCACAGGCGAATTCTACCGCTTCACTCACCATCTTGCTCGCTGGTCAACCATTCAGCCACTCAAGAATAAAAGAATTTGAATTAATGAATTCACAACGTCTCAAGAATTTCAAAATATAAATTCATAAGAACATAAACATTCAGATTGTCAACTTGTTAAAAACTCAAAAATGATTTTTGGTAAATCCATCAAAACAGACCCGTCAGAACCAGCCCCAAAACAGACCTATCCCCCCAACGGAGCCTGACCTCGCCGCCAGTTAGCCCCAAGGCACTCCAGAAACTAGAAGTTGCGATACAAAATTGCGGTCTATGCCATCCCAAACCCGACCCTTGAATCGCCCATGCCCCAAATACAAGCAGATAAGGTGTTTAGGGTCTGTCATAACAAGGGGCTTAAGCCCCTTGTCTCCCCCGATCTGCCAACGGTGGAATCAGGGTTTCAGGTAATTTGACGACAGGCCCTAGACCCTTTGTCCCTCGTTTAATACCGAATTTCTCAGCGCTTCCTCTCCTCAAAAGAAACGGCTTAACGTCGCCAAATGCCTTGAACTTGTGACCACCAAGCTTGGGGCCGATCGCTCGATCGCACCTGCCAGCTCAACATCGATCGAATCAGGGGCCAACCACCCGATCGCAACGCCGCCGCCACATGCAGCCCCAAACACAACACCATCACCACCCAAGCCGCCAAATGTACGGAATACCAAACATGGTGAAATTCCCCGGCCGGCAGCCATTCCTCCTTAATTTGTCGGCCGGAAACCACCGCCAGCCCTGCCGCCAACAACATCAACGTATTCGCCAGGCGATGGAGCGATCGCTTGGCTTGGCCCGCCTGTTGATTGCCCAGTTGTCGCAGCGCCGCGATCGAAAGCAACCGATGAGCACCCAAATAAAAGCTGTATAGCGCCAGCGGCAACAACATCACCAGGAAAAACAGACCGAATGTGCCGTGCAAGCCTTCAATGTCCGCGATCGGGGGCAACGGCAACCGTCCCCACCGGCCATCGTAAGTGTTGTAGGTCAGGGCCGCCGTCACAATCGCCCCAATCCCCAAGCTGGCACTGATGCCATGCAAAAACCGCAATAACGAAGGTTGATAGGGCTGAGCCTTGGCCATGAATTTTCCTCTCAAGTCATCCTGACTAACTGAAAAAGATTGTCGTGCAAAACCATCTCACTGGTTGAATGCCGTTCCAATAGTTTAAGGAATTCCAGAAGAAATGAGTTGTGGAATGGGCTGCGTAACGATAAAAAATCATCACTCGCTGAGAGGCAAGGTTAAGGATCAAGAGAACACCCCAATAGCATTTTGGAGCACTTGCAATCCCTCAAGAAATTACAGGAGATAGGGTTCAAAATTTTAACTTAAGATTCAAGTTTAATTCATTTTCTATTCATTATTATTTCATTTTTTAATCAATATAAATTCATCACTGCTGATCTTAAAAATTATCGCACTACTACCATAACAGGTTAAATCACGCCATAATTGCTTGAAATGCTCTGCCAGTTCATTTTCTAATCTAGTTCTCTAATTGAAATTAAGAGACATTATTAATCTGAAGAAGAAAAGCATGATTATCTTGCTCAAAATCTTTTTCTAATGGACTTAATTTTATCAGCCCACTGAAGCAAACTTGAATCAGAAAAAATGAATTAAAAATGAATTAAAAATAGACCAATAAAAATGAATTGAATATGAAACAAAGAAATCAAAAGTTTGTCTATAATGACACTGTTTCAGAACAGAGATAAAAATTTCCGATTTTATGATTGATGAATGATCTCTGATGAAGAATCAAGCATTTTTATAAACATCCCTGATACCCAACTCAACTCAATTCCCCAACAACCGCCATGGACATTTTAACGGCAGCTTCTTTAGGGCTAGGACTATCAGCAGATGCCTTCGCGGTCTCTGTTTCCAGCGGCTTATCCATGAAGTATGCTCGCTGGCACAAAGCCATCAAAATTGCTCTGTTTTTTGGTGGGTTTCAAATGTTGATGCCGATCTTGGGTTGGGGTCTGAGCCTGACCTGGCGATCGACCATTGAAGCCTACGATCAGTGGATTGCCTTCTTGTTGTTGGTGGCGATCGGGGCCAAGACCATTCGCGAAGCCCTGGGTAATGATGACGACAACCCCAGCGAGCAAGCCTGCAACCCCGCTGACACTAGAATGCTCACGGGCCTCGCGATCGCCACGAGCATCGATGCTCTGGCGGCAGGTGTGGGGCTGACGGTGGTAAACACGCCCATCTTGCAAGTGGCCGGCGTGATTGGCCTCATCACCTTTGCAGTCTGCTTGGCGGGGGTCTTTTTAGGGAAGTCCTTTGGCTGCCGACTCTACTCCCACGTGGGCAAGGTAGAGATTGTGGGCGGTGCGATTCTGATTTTGCTTGGCTTCAAAATGTTACTAACTGCGGGATGATTCGGCAAAGTGGCCATCATTATGTCAATAATTGAAATGGTATAGCAGGTATCAAGAACCTGTAGTTTGGGGAAGCTAATCTCGATTAGCTCCCCTCTTTTTATTTCAGAAAGCAGCTTTTCCTTCCTAAATAAACCTTGTTTCGTCAAATCTGGGTTCTAGCTGCCCAAATTGTCTACTACGAAAGCTTCACAGTTGCCTAACAGTTCTATAGCCGTTTAGGGTGACGTTCGCAACTAGGCCTAAACTCTGGCCCACAACAGGATTGCGGCGGAGGGAACCTGGCTTGGCGGGATGCAAATGGGTGCAAAAAAGAAGCGATCGCCTATCAGAGACGATCGCACGGGGGCAAGGGTAATTATTGCAACCTATTCAAGTACAACCAATACGGACAAGACCTGTCTCAATCAGACTGGCACAAGTCCCTAGGCACGGGGGCCTAACTGGTTTTGGCCGACGGGTCGATCGGGCCCGCATCCAGATCAGCTCCCGGATTGGGCGCGGAAGCGGTCATTCCATCCGCAATCGGGGCCGGGTCGCCGCCATCCTGATCGCGGGAAGCATGGGCATGGTGCGTGCCCTGGCCGTTACTGTCGGACTTTGGTGATTTGGTTGTGGTGGTTGTGGGGTCTGGGTTTCGGGACTGGGACTGCTGGGCCAGGGTGTCACGCTCCGCATTGTCGCGCTCCTCTGCCCGATCGCGCGCCCCATTGTCCTCCATTTCCAAAGGCACAATTGGAGCAGGTGGATCGGTTTGACCCATCAGGCCAATTTGGGCCGCATTAAAGGCAATTGCCACGCGCCGCCGAAATTCTCGGGCCGCGCCCCACTGTTGCAAGGGAGTGGTGCGAATCCAAACCCGCACCATGGAACCACTGGCGGAAAACTCATCAATCCCCAGCACTTGGGGACGATCGAGCAAAATTTCTGACCACTGCGGATCCGCCGCCAAATCATCACTGAGCTGATTCAAAATCGCCAGGGCTTGATCCAAGTCGGCTCCATAGGCGATCGGGATTCGCAAATCCGCTTGGGAATAGTGGTTGGACAGGTTGGCCACCGTACGGATTTCGCTGTTGGGAATCACAATCAGCCGCTGTTCTGCATCCCGCAGCTTCGTGACCCGCAGGGTGAGCGCCTCCACCCGCCCGGTCAGGTTGCCCACCGCGATCGCGTCGCCCACGGAAAATTGATCCTCCGCCAAAATCAAAAACCCGTTAATCGCATCCTTAATCAGGTTTTGGGAAGCCAGCGACAGGGCCACCCCAATTAACCCCGCCCCGGCAATCAGTGGCCCCACATCTACGCCAATGCCAGCCAGGCCAACGATCGCCCCCAAAATGACCAGCAACACGGTCAGGAAACTTTTGAGGATGCTGGATAGGGTGAGGACGCGCTGTTGCAAACGGGGGCGAGTGCGGGGAGCAATTTGGGTTCCGGCCGTGAGGATCGCCGTTGCCCGATCGACAGCGATGTAACTCAACAAAATTGCAATGTAGGTGACCAGGGTGGCCAAACCCAGCTTGAGGTAGGCCTCAAGGGCATCAAAGATTCGGGCCTGGAGCCAGCGGGTGGCGGGAAAGTTACCCAACACCCACAAACTGGCGGTGGCCCATACGGAAGGCTGGGCAATTTGAATCAGAATCCGCCCGATCGCCAGCCAATGGTCTCGGCGCTGGCGTTGCAACCAAGCGGCCAGGGGAAAACTGTCGTTGGGTTTCGGGTCAACGGGCGGGGTGCTGTGGCTGAGTCGATCGAGCCGTTGCAGACCCCAACCCAACATCAGATGGGCCCCCAAGGCTACTAACCAAATGGCCAAGCTCGATCGCACCTGTTGCCCCAAGGCCGTCGGTTGTCGATCAGCCCGGGCCTGTTGCAAAGATTCCTCAATGGCCGTTTTCACGGAAGTGGCATAGATTCGGGGCTGGGTGAGCTGGGTTCCCGCATCCAGGGCCGTCACCGTCATGATGTAGCGACCATTGACCAAAATTCGAGGCGCATCAACCAAGGCCGTAGCAGGCAAGGCCGTAGTGGGCAAGGGCGCAGCCGGGGTCGCCGGAGCAACAACGGCGGGAGCCGACCCCGAGCCGGGAACCGCCGCATTGGAATTGGGAGCCGCAGCGGGGGCAGACGCGCTGAGTTCGATCGTGACCGCCAACGATCCCTTGGGGTCGCTGAGGAAGCGATCGCCCGCTCCCTGTAGCTGGGTGGTGATGGTGGCAGTCCGCCGAGCCAACTCCTTGGGGGGAGCCGCAATCTGGAATACTGGCCGCCCATCAAATTCAATCCATGCGGCTTGGGGGCGATCGGCCTCAGCTCCCACCCAAGGAGCAGCCCAAGGCTGAATGAAGCTATTGGCCCAGTTGGTTTCCAGGGTCGAGCCAGCCGCCGCAGGAGCCTGAGCATTCAGGGGACTGCTGGCCCCCAACCAGAGGATCAGCCCCAGGACGATCGCCCCCAATGGCCAGCGTCGTCCTGCCGATCGCCCCGAGCGACGTTGGATGATGGTTCGGATTGCTCGCTGGATTGCTCTCTGGATCACGTTGGGGATTCCGATCAAGGTCGGCAATTGGAATGGACTTCAATAAATTAATCAATAATTAATATTGATCGAGGCATTGATCGAAATATTGATCGAAATCATGTTGATCGAAGTGAATCGAAATCTCGATCAGACGCTTCACTTGCTCAACTGATCGCAAGCCCGCCCGATCGCCAATAGAGCTTCATCCATCGGGCCCTGGCCCGTCACCCACTGGGGCAACTCACTCGATCGCACCCAAGCCCATTCGGAATATTCATCCTCGCTGAGTTGCACCTGGGCCGCCTGGGTTGCCGTCAGCCTCACGGCAAAGGTCAGATTCACGCTGTGTAACCCTTCCTCGGCCGGGGGTTGCGATCGCTCCGCAAATTCCGTGGAATAGGCCCCAATCCACTGCAACTGGCTGGGCAAAATTTCTAGGCCAGCTTCCTCCTTCGCCTTGCGGATGGCGGTGTGCTGGGGACTTTCGCCGGGAAACATTCGCCCACCCACCAACCACCAACCCACCCGGGGCGGCCGTCGTCGAAAGCCCAAAAGCCGTCGATCGCCCTCGCAGAACAACAAATCCACACAGGTAATCACCAAAGCGCTCAGGGCCTGGCCATAGGCGATCGCATCCAAATAGGGCCGGGGCGATCGCGTCCCCCGAGGCTCCGAATCCTGTTCCAAATCCCGTTCCGAGTAATGCGCTGGTTCCATTCGTCGGTTGCTGTCCTGAATTGGCTGTCTTGAACTGGCTATCACTGGCTATTTTGAATTGCCGGCCCCGGGCGATCGGGTGTGGATTCGCCCCAACCACCCAAAACTTCGTCACTCCATGGCCGCGATCGCCAACCCGCCGTTTAGAATGAGTTAACAAAGTTTTACACCACCCCTATCCTCCTCCATGCTCGCTTTGATTCCCGAGCTGATTACGCTCGAAACTATCGAAGCGCTCGCGCAAGAATATGGCTACTGGGCCGTATTCCTGGGAATTGCCCTGGAAAACGCCGGTATCCCCCTGCCGGGCGAAACCATCACCCTTGTGGGCGGTTTTTTGGCGGGCAGTGGCGAATTGAGCTATGGCGGCGTTCTGGGAACGGCCATCGGCGGCGCAATTTTGGGCGACAACCTGGGCTACTGGCTGGGCCGCTGGGGCGGTTGGTCGCTGTTGGTGCGGCTGGGCAAACTCTTCCGAATTGGTGAAGAGAAGCTGGAAGGCGCTCGCGAGCAATTTAGCAACAACGCCGGTAAGGCCGTGTTTTGGGGCCGGTTCGTGGCTCTGCTGCGGATTTTTGCGGGCCCCATGGCGGGCTTGGTGGAAATGCCCTATGGCAAATTTTTGGCCTATAACGCAGCCGGGGCCGCCGTTTGGGCCGGAGTCACGGTCACAGCGGCCTACTTCTGCGGGCGGCTGGTGTCCTTGGAAACCCTGATGAGCTGGGCTAGTCAGTTCACTTGGGTGGCGCTGCTGGCGATCGGGCTAGTGGTGGCCGTGTCCCTGTGGCTCGAAAACCGCAAATCCACACCATTGGGCTAGGACAGCAGGGGGCGATCGTGCGGGTATTCGTGACCGGTGCAACGGGATTTACCGGGTCTCATTTGGTGCGGGCCCTGGTGAAACGGGGCGATCGGGTGGTGGCCCTGGTGCGGCCCCGGGCGGATCGATCGCGCCTGGCCGGCCTGCCCATTGAAATCATTGAAGGCGATCTTCAGCAGCCCGCTGCCCTGGCCCAAGGGATGGCCGAAGCGGACTGGGTGTTTCACACGGCGGCCTATGTGGAATTGGGCCTGGTGGACAGCGAAAAAATGTGGCAAACCAACGTGGAAGGAACCCGCCAAGTACTGGCGGCAGCCCAGGCCGCTGGGGTGAAGCGGTTGGTTTATTGCAGCACGATCGGGGTGTTTGGCCACACCTTTGGTCAAGTGGTGGACGAAACATTCCAGCGGGTGCAGGCTCAGTTTGATTCCGCCTACGACCACACCAAATATGAAGCCCAAGTGCTGGTCGATCGCGCGGCCCAAAACGGTCTGGACACCATCAGCGTCATGCCCTCCGGCATTTTTGGTGGCGATGATCCACACTTTGGCCCCGTCCTGCGCCAATTTCTACGCGGGAAATTGCCCTTTTGGGTCGGGGGCGATCGCCCCACCGGGATTGTGCATGTGGATGACCTGGTGGCGGGCATGATCTTGGCGGCCGAACGGGGCACACCGGGCGGCTGGTATATCCTCTCGGCTGGAGAATGCCCCACGCGGGAAATGTTTCGGATGGTGGGCGAGACGGCTGAAATCCCTCCCCCCAAGGAAGTGCCCGCCTGGTTGGTGCGAATTTTGGGGGCAATTCTCGACCCGATCGGGCGGTTATTTCGTTGGCAACCACCCCTCAGCCGCGAGCGTGTTCGCTACATCTACGATCGCTGTGTGCGAGTGGATGCCACCAAAGCCCGTCAAGAGCTGGGCTGGCAACCCCGAGCGCTGGCCCAAACCCTCCGGGACGTGGTGGCCGAAATGGTTGAATAGGAAAAGCCTTAACGAGGACAAAGACAAGGGGCTTAAGCCTCTTGCTCCCAAGATCCGCTAACGATCGCGCCCAATATTTCGCCTGGGTTGCATCCCAACTCCAACCGGCTTTCGTAACCCCAAAACAGCAAAATCGATTTCAAACCATCCAGACCCATGAGCGACTCGGCAACCGCAGCCCCCGAAAATCCGTTCACGGCCCAAGTGAGCGATCGAATCTGTAAACACATGAACGATGACCACGCCGACGCGGTGTTGGTCTATGCCCAATATTTCGGCCAGATCACGACGGCCACCAGCGCCCGAATGCGGTCGATCGACGCGGCTGGCATGGACTTAGCCGTGGAAGTGGACGGCCATCTCCAGCCCCTGCGCATCGAATTCAAAGCACCTTTGGCCGATGCAAAGGCCGCCCATCATGTTTTGGTAGACATGATTAAAGAGGCGCAACAGGCCAGCGATCGCTAATCTAGCAATGGCCCCGACCATCAGCCGCTAGCGCCGTCCACAAGGACTCAACGCCAAAATTAGCCACTAAAACCGAGATTTGTGGCGCAAAATACCCGATGGGGCCAATTTTTTGCAGCAAAGCCATTCATCGACAGGATTGAGCCACTGAGCTATCCCTAGCCTCTCAATCCTGTACGATCGGGTCTGGCTGGGTTGGCCAGTCCCTGCTCCGTGGTTTTGAGGAGGCATGGTTTTGAGGAGACTTGGTGTGCAACCGTCAAAGGGGCCAATGGGGGGGATGCGCGATCGCTACGTCGTCACGGCGGCCCAAATGCAGGCGATCGAGTCTCGGGTGTTTGCGGCGGGAATGCCCGTCGCAGCCTTGATGGAAAAAGTGGCCGGACTCATTACCCAGCGAGTCATGGCATGGCGATCGATCGCCCAAGGGCCGCGGGTGGGAATTTTGGCCGGCCCCGGCCACAACGGCGGTGATGCCCTGGTGGTGGCCCGGGAGCTACACCTGCGCGGCTATCAAGTTGCCGTTTACCTCCCCTTTGAGCAGCGCAAGGAACTGACCGATCGCCATGCCCAATACGCCGCCAGCTTGGGTATTGAGGTCAGCCCTGATCTAGCCCCCGTTTTGGCGGCCGATTGGCTGGTGGATGGGTTGTTTGGCTTTGGTTTGGAACGGCCGATCGAGGGATCCTTGGCCGAAGCGATCGATCAGGTGAACAACAGCGGCAAACCGATCGTGAGCATTGACCTCCCCTCCGGCCTCCACACCGACAGCGGCGCAGTCCTGGGCAAAGCGATTCGATCGACCCTCACCCTCTGTTTGGGCCTTTGGAAACGGGGCCTTCTGCTCGATCGGGCCCTGGATTGGGTCGGCCAAGCGGAACTGATTGACTTTGACCTGCCCCTAGCCGACATTCAAGCCATCCTGGGCCCAGACCCCCAACTGAACCGAATCACCGCCCACCTCGCCCAATTACCCCTCAACCGATCGCCCGCCACCCACAAATACGAGCAAGGTCACTTGCTAGTGGTGGCGGGTTCCGCTGTTTATATGGGGGCCGCGTTCCTGGCCGCCTTGGGGGCCCGATCGAGCGGCGTGGGCATGTTAACCGTCGCCGTGCCCGCCAGTCTGAAGCCTTGGTTGGTGGCCCAAATTCCCGAAGCCCTCGTGGTGGCCTGTCCCGAAACGGATATGGGCAAAATTGCCCGCGTTGATTTGGATCTCGCTCGCTACGACGCGATCGCCTGTGGTTGTGGCCTCACCCGAGAAGCCACCCCGATTGTCCAAGCGGTTTGGGAGAGCGATCGGCCCCTCGTGCTGGATGCAGATGGGTTAAACGCCCTGGCCCAACTGGGTTGGCGCGATCGCCAAGGCCCCGTTGTCCTCACCCCCCACTGGGGAGAATTTCAGCGGCTGTTTCCCAACTTGGTCGCCCAAACCAGCGATCGACTGGAACTAGCCCAGCGGGCGGCCCAGCAAACCGGGGCGATCGTCCTGTTGAAAGGGGCCCGCACCGTGGTGGCCGAACCCGGCGGCCAAAGCTGGATAGTACCCGAAAGCACTCCCGGCCTGGCTCGGGGCGGGAGTGGTGATGTTTTGGCTGGGTTGCTGGGGGGATTGGTGGCCCAAGCCCGCCCCACCACCCTCACCGATTGGGGCTATTGGGCCGCCACAGCCGCCTGGTGGCACGCCCAAGCGGGCATTCAAGCCGTTCAGGATCGATCGATTTTGGGAGTGAATGGAGCCAGCCTGGCCGATGGTCTGCTCACCGTTGCCCGTCAGCAGGCCATTTTGAATCACACGATCTAATCGCACGATTGAACCATGCAATCTAATCACACGATTCACACGATCAATGATTGATAACGATCATTGATGACGATTAATCGCCCCATGATTGATCAATGAATCATCAAATCATCGAATTCATGACCCAATCAATCCTTCATTATGGATCGCGAAAAAGTTTGGCAATCATTAAACTCTGATCTATCGCGCCTCATCATTGGTTTTGTGCTGACCACCCTAGTCGGTGGATTGCTCACCCAATGGTATCAAGATCAAAATTGGCGAAGACAATCCCAGTTTGAATACGAAAAACGCCAACTGGACGAAGCCCAAAAATTCATAGAAAGGCTTTCAACTTCCGTGAGCCTTCATCTTTGGAACTTGCGCGAACTGGAGCTATTACTGTCAGGAGCCACGCCGGCCAACCCCGAGGAATTAGAGAAGGTTTGGACTGCCTTTAAAGAGGGCCGTAACAAGTGGTACATGGACTTACCATTGCACCAAAGCAAAGCCAACTTACTCTTGGCTCCGGGTATGAAAGAGCTGTTACGCACCGGCAATGAGACCCAAGATCCTAACTTGCAAAATCCCAAAAGTTTAGCGGGCTTTTTCGCGATCGCGGAACGATCCACCCTCCGAGTCACCAACTGTGTGCGGAGCAAGACCTGTCAACCCACACCGAGCGACATTGCCCAAATGAAAACCAGCATTGATCGCCTAGAAACCGCCGCCACACGCTATCTGGAATATGCCTCGAACCTCATTTATCGCAAGTCAATCGACTTGCAGCCCTTAACGTTTGAATAGACTGCAATCAACCCCGATCGCCCTCCTGAAGATCTCAAAAGCGGCTCAGGATTACCTCAAAACCATCACTCAAAATCACCACTCCATGAATCATCAATTCTGAACTGATTTCGGGCTGACTTTGGGCGCGATCGCTAGCCTTCCCAGCCCGATCGCGCTACAAGTATTGTTCAAGCGTTGGAGAAACAGCCGTGAATTTGCCCACTTGGATCACCGTGTCGCGGTTGGCAGCAGTGCCCCTATTGTTGTGGTGGCTCAGCGGCGAACCCACCACAGCCGATCGCTGGTGGGCATTGGGTGTGTTTCTGTTGGCGGCGGGCACAGACTGGCTGGATGGATACTTGGCCCGCAAGCTGAACCAAGTGACAGACTTGGGCAAATTTTTGGATCCGTTGGTCGATAAGTTGCTGGTTTTGGCTCCCTTGCTTCTGTTGGTGGAGCTGGGGCGGATTCCGGCTTGGGGCGTTTTTGTGATTTTGGCGCGGGAGCTGACGATCGCCGGTTGGCGCGTGAACCAAACCAGCATTTCGGGGGCAAACCTCTGGGGCAAACTGAAAACCGTCAGCCAAATCGCCGCGATCGCCCTGTTGTTAGCCCCAGTGATGGATGCTTACTCCCTTTGGGCGATCGGTCTCTTTTGGGTCTCTGTGGCCCTAACCATAATCTCCGGCGCAATTTATCTCATTCCGGTCGGTAAACAGAGCGTTGAATCCGGTTCTTAGATCACGTCTTTCTTGATTTTTCTCACACAGAAAAATATTAGAATTGACGTTGACATGCGCGGCCATATCTTAGCGATCGCCTAATCGTCGTTGCTGGTGCTGCTGAAGCCAACCGCTAGGGAACCGATCGCCAATTGCAGAGAACGCGCCACCCACAAAGGCATCGGCACTGAATCTCCGGTGCGGCGGTTGTGCCAGCCAATGACCTCTTTCTCCCCGGACTGTGACCACCATGAAAGGGGTGTTTTTAGAACATCAGGAGCCTTGGGCGACTGGATGGCTAGCCAAGCGTGATAGTCGCTGACTTGGTTGGCCATCCAGGCGAGAAAGAACCCCCAAATGCTGATTGAGATTGCACCTAAACCCCAAAGCCCAAACCGTCTCAGGAGTGACCCATTCACAACGGCCAGGATTGCAATCAACACAAATCCGGTGACATAGGGATCGAGAACATCAAAAATTGCACCCACCAACGGGTGAAACGATGGATGATGCACCAGACGGCGCAGCCAGGCCACAAGCAGGCCGATCGCATAGTTGACCACAGACACAGCCAAAAATCCAGTCAGTCCTTGCATAACTATTCAGGGGGTAAGCTTTCGTAGGGAACATCATTACGGCGATCGATTAGTCGTCGTACTGCTTGCCGATTGCCCCTCCTACAACAAAGCTGACAATGCCCCATTGCAATCCCAAGTCCAGCCACCGGGGAAGGCCAACCGTGCCACGGCGACGACTGCGGCTTTGGATTTCTTCGTTGCTGGCTTGCGACCACCAGGCGAGTAGTGTGGTGAGGTCTGCGGGCTTGGTGGGCGGCTGGGCTGAGAGCCAGCGCCGATAGTCGTGGGTCAGTTCGCCCAGGACGCAGGTGAAGACGGCTAAAAGTCCGAGGGCGATCGCTGCCCGGCGCTCCATCCAAAAAAAACTCGCCAGGAGTCCACATCCAGCCGCGATGCTCAGCAGCCAAACAAAGATGGTGAGTATGTAGAATCCTCCCCCCCAGGCGGGGTCACTGGCGATTAGAGCGGCTTTGATTGCAGCCCAGCCCCAGCCGATCGCCCCACCCATTGCGGCCCAAGCGAAAAACGCAACGATTCCCCGCATCTATTCCCCCAGGGCCTTCAGCAGGTCGATCGCGGATGACTCAGGCGCTGGTGACTCGGTGGCGGGACGCACGATCGGTGTGGTGATGCACTCACTTCGCGAAAAATCCACGTCATTGTGGCAAATCCTGACCATCACAAATCCATCCCCGTCATTTTCGGGATCGTAGACCCCATAGCGAATCCACCCGCAGTCAGGGATGAGCGTGTCTAGCAGCTCAAAGGCTTGCTGTTTCAAATTTTCTAGGCGCTCTTCGGTTTCTGGTGATGGGTTTTCTTCGTCTAGGGATAGCCACTCAGCGGCCATCTCGCCAACCAATTCCTTGACTCGCCGCCAGCCCTTACGGCGAGCTTCCTTGAGTTCTGTCAGCACTAAGTCTTCCATTGCCGTCACCGTTGATGCTGCCGAGACTCTACAGCCCAGTGTGAGCACTGATGGCGATCGAAGTCACAAAAAACAAAGCCCACTCGACCGATCGGGTGGGCTTTGCTGGATGGCGCATCAGTTTAATCCGCATTGCTCTGGCTCGAACGCGGCCAGAATGATGCAACGGAAGTCTGACTTGGGCGATCGTTGCAAGCGAAGGGAGACAGCTAGCTGTTTTGCATCCCCTCAATCATCTTAATCACCCGCTGCATCTCGGTTTGTAAACCGGTAATCTGGCTTTGCAGCGGCTCGACTGTTTGGGCGATCGCCTGCTGAATGCCATGGTCGATCGCCGCCAGGATTGAATAGGAATTCAGGCTAGAAAACTAGAGATAGCGAGAAATTTTAATTTTGCTGACCTTGTTGATGGGTTCTGCACTCTCCCAATAAAAACAGAAAATCACTAGATAAGGAAGAATAGCAATAACATTAGTCAGCACCGTAGCAATTACATGGATGATAAAACTTTCTTCCAGTCCCATGAATCCAGAAGGAATGTAAATTGCCACAGAAGCAATACCCATAAGCAGAATTGTAACTAAAACGCTCAATACCGTAGTTCCAGCAATTCTCCATCGCCTTCCTTGAGTTAACTGGGTGCTGCGCTGTCTAGCCTGAGAGCCAGTGGTTCCTTCCAAAACAACAACTGGATCTACTAGTGCAAAGCGCAATGCTAAAATCACACCGGGAATAATAAATAAAACTGTTCCTCCCAAAATAATTAAATTTGTCGTTATACTCGTCGCAAGCATCTTAAAGCTCCTACGAAAGGCATAGGTCATCGCTTGTTGGTAGCTGACGGCCAATCCTTTTTGGAATTGAGATGCTCCATAGAATAATCCGCCAATGTAGATTGGCTTGACAATAAACTCAATGGTGCTTGAGAGACGCATTGAGTATTTTAGAAAACTCATCTCATCACCATTAGCCCATTCTGGAAAAACATAGAAGTCAAAATAGCTGCAAATGAGCGAGCCTGGTAGCCAGACCGTGAGAACAATAGCACTAAATAGTTTGATGTTAGACTTGAATAGATTCACAGCCTCTGTAATTTTATTCATTGAATTGATTCCGCCTAACTTTGCGACTTATTAGCCTGACGCAGAATGTGATACTTGAATAAGGTGTTCTTTCTTAAAGCTTGGATTCAAACTTAAGTTTTTCACACTTTATTCAGCATCCATCGATATCGTCAAGTATTCATGATTCAGTATTTATGACCCTAACTCGCTTTATTGTTGTCCTGACTGGGCTTTGCGTCATCTTAGCGCTGGTGCTCTGGCTCGTCAGCGCCCTGCAACAGCTCTACTGGCAGGTGAGTTGGACAGCCCCATTTTTGGGGCCGGTGGTTGTCTTGTTGACCTTGGCCCTGTTGGGGGCCTTGCTGGTGGCGTTTTTTCGGTACGTGCGGCCCCTGGATTGGCCCCAAGATTGGCGATCGCTCTGGCAGGTGACCCAGCGATCGATCACCGGACAAACGCCCCCCACTCTCCCGGAACCCAGCCCCACCGTTTCCGAAGTGAAAACCGAAGCGGCCGGCGCGGCGCTGGAGGCTGTGCGGGCCCAGGTGGACTTAATTCGCGATCGGGTGGCGCGGCAGGCCCTGTTGGATCGATCGCGCGAAATTGAAAGCAGCTTGGCCCGGGGCGAATTGCTGTTGGTGGTGTTTGGCACAGGGTCAGCGGGCAAAACCTCCTTGGTTAATGCCCTGCTGGGACGGGTGGCCGGAACCATTGGCCCCACCATGGGCACAACGGAAGAGGGCGAAACCTATCGGCTGGCGCTGCCGGAAATTGATCGCGCCTTGTTGATTACGGATACGCCGGGCATTTTGGAAGCGGGGGTGGCGGGAACCCAGCGCGATCGCCAGGCACGGCGGCTGGCGGCTGAAGCGGACTTGCTGATTTTTGTGGTGGAAGGCGACTTGCAGCAGTCGGAATTGGAGCCATTGCAACAGTTGTTGGCGATCGGGAAGCGATCGCTGCTGGTGTTCAACAAAACCGATCGCTACCCCGAGGCCGATCGCACCGCGATTTTGGCCAAATTGCGGGAACGGTTGGCAGAACAGCTCCCCACGGCGGATATTGTCCCGATCGCGGCGCGGCCGGCGGCGGTGCGGTTGCCCAACGGGGAAACCCTGACCCCTGACCCGGAAATTATGCCCCTGATTCGGCGGATCGTGGCGGTGTTGCGGGCCGAAGGGGAAGAACTGATTGCGGACAATATGTTGCTGCAAGCCCAGCGCTTGAGCGATCGGGCCCGCCAACTCATTGATGCCCAGCGACGACGACAGGCCGAAGCCGTGGTCGATCGCTATCAGTGGCTGGGGGCGGGGGCCGTCGCCGTCACGCCTATTCCGGTGGTGGATTTGCTGGCCACGGCGGCGGTCAATGCCCAGATGATTTTGGAGTTGGGCAAGGTCTATGGCTGTAACTTAAGTGGCGATCGGGCGCAGGAGTTGGCCCTGTCCCTCGCCAAAACCATGACCGGCTTGGGCATTGTCAAGGGAGCCATGGGAATTTTGACTACCGCGCTCCAGGTGAACATCGCCACCGCCATCATCAGCCGAGCCATCCAAGCGGTGACAGCGGCCTATTTAACCCGCATTGCCGGCCGCAGTTTCATTGAATATTTTCGTCACGATCAAGATTGGGGCGATGGTGGCATTAGCGAAGTGGTCAAAAAACAGTTTCAGCTAGAACAACGCGATCAGTTTGTAAAACGGTTTGTACAACAGGCGATCGCGAAAGTGGTGCAACCGATCGCCCAAGAAACTGCGCCGCAACCAAAGCCGCCCGATCGCGCCCCTAACCCCTAGTTTCCCCTACAGCAAGCTGTTGCCAATTCCCAGCAAATCATCCCAAAAAGAAACCACCCAATGAGGGTGGCTCTTTGATCCATTATTCAAGCAATGTTCGATCAGCGTTCAATCAGCTAATACTCAATTCGACAATGGAAACAGTTCGGAATTCAACAGCAAACCTTCGGCAAGAAAGCCTCTGGCAAGAAACGTTCAAAAACCTCAGAAACATCAGCAACAAACGTTGCCATGGGCAGGCTTGCAACCGACACAGGCGACCCAAACCCTTTGACCAAATCGAGGCCAAGCTTGGGCTGGCGATTGCTAGGACAGTGCTCCAGCGGTTGCCGACATGGCCGTTTCCGGTCTTGTTTTGAGCCTCAGATCACCATGCTCATGGCCGATACTTGAGAATTTGATGGTGGAATGGGGGCTTGGTCTTAGGCGAATTCAGACCGACTGAATCTTTCCAACTGAATCTTTGAGACTGAAAACGACTTAATCCAGTTTTCGTCCAACCAAGCCCAACCAAAATCCAACATCATCAATCGTCGTCAAATGCAAGTCAAATCAAAATCAAACACAAACAGCAATCAGAGAGGAATTAGGGAGCCTCCTAAGTCATCAGAAATGTTTGAGACGAAATGTTTGAGACTTTGAGATATCGAAAGGGTGACCCGTGATGTTCAGCGGAGCCAGCGAGTTAATCAGAACTCAAGCCAGCCATCAACATCATCAAGGTCGAAAAGCCGAGAAAACCTGTCTTCAGTTGCCAGCAGTTCCACAAAACAAGCAAGAACTGACTGATCAAACGATCAATGAGAAACAGCGAACCGCAAAATCGTGACAAGCCAACTGCGAAAGACGGATAACCAACTGCGCTTTAGCTGAGCTAACTAATTGGCTAACGGATTGGCTAATGATTATTTTAGCCAACTAAGACTTCCGAGAGGATTCTGATTCAGAATCAATGACAATGCTGCATGTTACAAGCCCATCAAAACCACTGGGGTTTTGGTTAACGAACAGAGCCACAAGGTCTATGTAGCCCTCTACGAAACGAGGCAATAACTTGAAACGATGGTTAAGGGAGTTAACTAACTAGGTTGTCTAGCGCTAACTGATTTGATTCTAATGGGTTTGATCCCCGTAGGTTGAAATAATTCGCAACTGTTAAAAAATGCGATCTATAGCAATAAAGAAGTCAGAAATGGGGCTTTTTAGTTGCGATTTACTTACAAATGGTTATGAACCCAATAGTGCTTGCTAGCGGGTTGGGGAAAATTGACGCGATCGCCCTTCATATTTCAGATGTTGCGGCAAGGGCTGATCCCGGCTTGTTGATCCCGGCTTGCTGATCCCGGCTTTCGGAGCGAGTTGGGATCAAGGGCGCGATCGGGCGCTGACGGAGGGCGGTACATTCCCGGCAGCCATTCCCCAACACCCTACCCGAGACAAATTAGGGATCGATTAGGGACAGGTTAGGGACTGATTAGGGTCAGGTTTTGGAGCAAGGGATTCTGGAAGGGATTTTGGAAAGAATTTTGGGCCGATCGAACCTGGCTGCATTTCCGTGTGCCAGGACGCTGCCAAAGTTGGGATGGGTCGTTTACCATCAACTGCAATTGTCGTTGTTTGCCCGCGACTGCCATGCCTCTCGATTGCAGCCATATTCAGTTTCGCGATCGCGCCGAAGAGATTGATTTTGACCAACTCCATCAACTGTTTCAGGACACGGCATTTTGGGCGCGTGATCGCCGCCGAGAGGACGTGGAATTGGCCGTGGCCAACAGTTTGCCGGTGATTAGCGCTTGGGATGGCGATCGGTTGATTGGGTTTGCCCGGGCCACCTCCGATGGCATCTATCGGGCCACGATTTGGGATGTGGTGGTTCATCCCACCTATCAAGGGGCTGGCATTGGGCGCAAATTGGTGCAAACGGTTTTGGCGCACCCACAACTCTGCCGGGTGGAGCGAGTCTATTTAATGACCACCAATCAACAGGCGTTTTATGAACGGATTGGTTTCCAGGAAAACCAAAGCACCACCATGGTGTTGTTGAATCAACCCTTGATTGAACCCTTGCCAACTTGCCAAGGGGCAGAGGTGGTGCCGGTGTCGGAGGTGGTGGCCCAGCCCACATCGGCCTAGGGACTGCGGCACAATGGCTAGGGTGTCTTGCGATCGAGGCCGGCCGTGAAGTTTGCAACTTGGACAGTGGGGTTACGTCACCTGTGGCGCGATCGCCCTTGGGTGGTGGGTTTGGGGGCTGCGGGAGCCGTGGCCTTGGGGGTTGGTGCGGCCCTGTCGCCCATGGGAGATTGGTTGGCCAATCGTCAGGCTAACCAGTCCCCCACAATGGGATTAGCCGAAGTGGCCGCGGCCCGAATTCACCAAGAAACGCCCAGTCCCGAGGCCAAGGATCCCAAAGCGGCCAAAGTGCCTCCCCTGACGGAGTTGGCGGAGTCGGCCAGCCCCTTGACCCGATCGGGCGCACGCTATGTGTTGGCCACGGAAGCCCTGAGCGTCAAAGACCATGGAACGGCCCTGAAGTGGCTGGAAAATGCTGATGATCCGGTGCTGTTGGCTCCGGTGTTGGCCCTGCGGGCCAAGGCGCAACTCCAAGGGGGCGATCGGGCTGGGGCCAGCCAAACCTGGCAAACCCTGCTGAAGCAATTTCCCCAGGATCCGGCCACGGCGGAAGCGCTCTATGGGTTGGGTCAACAGGATCCAAAGTGGCTCGATCGCCTGGTGGCGGCCGATTCTCCCTGGAAATCGCATCCCCGGGCGATCGCGGTAGCCAAGCAACGGTTAGCCCAAACGCCCGATCGCCCCGACTGGTTCCTATATCTATTGCGCCATGCCCCCGATGCGCGGGACGTGGGCAACTATCTGGGGCCCTTAGAAAGTCAGTTCGCCACTGCTATCACCCCCGCCGATTGGGCCACGATCGGGCGGATCTATTGGGATCGTCGTCAATACGCCAAGGCCGGTGATGCCTACGCCAAAGCCACGCCCAGCCCGCTCCATGCCTATCGGGCCGGGCGGGGGGCCCAACTGGGCGGCAAACGGCCCGAGGCGATCGCCCGCTATCGTCGCCTGATTCAGCAATTTCCCCAAGCTCCGGAAGCGGCCTTTGGCATGACCCGTTTGGCCCGGTTAGTGCCGCCGGCCGAAGGTTTGGCCCTGCTCGATCGCGCCCTGGCCAACCCCAACCATGCCCCTCGGGCCCTGCTGGAGCGAGTGCGGATCCTGAAAAATCAGCAACAGCCCACCACGGCCGATCGCGATCGACTCTTCAAAACCTTCAGCAACAGCGACGCGGCCGGCGATTTGCGCTGGCAACTGGCCGAGGAAGCCGCCACCACCAGCCCCCAAGCGGCCCGCCAATGGGCGATCGCCCTGGTGCAACAGAACCCTGAGCATGAGGATGCCCCTCGGGCCAGCTTTTGGGCCGGGCAATGGGCCGCCCAGTTGGGAGACCAAGCTGCCGCCCAAGCGGCCTACCGCCACACCCTGCAACAGTATCCCGAGTCCTACTACGCCTGGCGATCGGCGGTGAAGTTGGGGTTACCGGTCGGAGATTTCACCACCATTCGATCGGGGCAACCCACCCTGCAACCACCGCCCCCCCGCGCTCCCTTACCCGCCGGATCGCCCACCCTGCAAGCGCTCTATCAACTGGAGCAAGACCGCGCTGCCTTTGACTATTGGCAAACGGAATTCCAAAACCGCAACCAGCCCACCTTTGCAGAGCAATATACGGACGGCACGTTGCGACTGGGCAATGGCGATTATTTAGCCGGTCTTTTCGCCCTGGCCAATTTGCGGTGGCGAGAGGAACCGGGCGATCGGGAACAGTTTGCGGCCGCCCGTCGAGACTTGAACTATTGGCGGCGGCTCTATCCCCGTCCCTATTGGGATGCGATCGCCGCCGGGGCCCGGGCCCAAAATCTGAATCCAGCCCTCGTGTTGGGGCTAATTCGCCAAGAGTCTCACTTTGAGCGCGACATCCGCTCGATCGCCAATGCCGTGGGCTTAATGCAGGTGTTGCCTTCCACGGGCGAATGGGTAGCCAACAAAATCGGCTTCAAGGATTACACCCTGGAAAATCCCCCGGACAACATCAAACTCGGCACTTGGTTTTTGGACTATACCCACCGGGAATATAACAACAACAGTCTGCTAGCCGTCGCCGCCTACAACGCCGGGCCGGGCAATGTGAACCGCTGGGTGAAGCAATTTGGCACGGCGGATCTCGATCGATTTGTGGAGCAAATTCCCTTTTCGGAAACGCGCGGCTATGTAGAAAATGTGTTGGGCAATTATTGGAATTATCTCCGGCTCTACAACCCGGAAACCCAAGCGATTTTGCAACCGTTTCAAGCTGATTCCAAACCCAAAAACAGCCCCTAGAGGATGCTTAAAAAGTCAAATCAAGCCAAATGTCGATCTAATGCTCACTCTATTAATCAAAAAAAAGGCTTCAGGCTATTAATCAAATCACCCAAAACCTTGACATTGCCGCCATGAAATCACGTGGAGCAAGGGGCTTAAGCCCCTTGTTGACAAGGTAAACGATGTAAATAATGGATAATTTCCAGAAAGATATTGCAATCCTTGGCTGATTTTCAGATAGATGTTGCCGCCATGAAATCACGTGGGACAAGGGGCTTGAGTCTCTTATTGACAAGGTAAATGATGTAAATAATGGATAATTTCCAGAAAGATATTGCAATCCTCAGCTAATTTTCAGACAGATATTGAAAACATAAATGTAAATTTATTTAGAATTTGAATATGGTTGAATGATTGAGCAAAAATTGGCGGTACAGTTCACCAAAATTCTCTCGCCGCCCCCCGGTTTTCCATGCCCAAACTTTCCTCCTTCGCTGTTTTATGGGGACTGTTGCTTGGTTCTGGCCTGGTTGTTTCCAGCGTTGCCGCCCAAGAAGCTCCCGTAAACCCGCGATCGCGCCGTGATGCCGAAGCCCAAGTGAGCCAATGGCTGGAGCAACACCGCGCCAGTCCCCCTGCGATTCGGGCCTTTGTGCAGCGAATGCCGAAAGGGGGCGACATTCATACACACCTGAGCGGGGCCGTTTATGCGGAGCGTTATTTGGAGTGGGCCGCCGCCGATGGCTACTGCATTGATCCCCAGGCCCTGACCCTGATTCCACCGAGTGCCTGTGGTCAAAACAGCCGCTATTTTCCCGCCTCGCAGTTGCCCAATCGTCCTGACACCTACGATGCCCTGATTAATCTGTGGTCAACGCGCAATCTGCCTTTTGCCAATCGATCGGGACATGATCAATTTTTCCAGGCGTTTGGCGGCTTTTCGGAAATTTCTTCTGCTCCGTCGCGCCAGGATGACATGGTGGCGGAGGTGGCCAATCGCGCCGCTGATCAGCATATTTTCTATTTAGAGCTGTTGATGACCGTTCAAGGCGCTGAAGTGCGTCAACTGGGGCGGGCGGTGGGCTGGAGTGGCGACTTTGCCCAAATGCGGCGCGCGCTGCTTGATCGCGGCTTAATGGATCTGGTGGCCCGAGGGAGCCAGGAGGTGGCGAATCTTGAACGCCAGGTCGCCAGCACTTTACGCTGCGATACGCCCATGGCTCAACCGGGCTGTGAAGTGACGGTGCGCTATTTGCAACAAACCACACGCACCAAAGCGCCCGAAGAAGTTTTTGCCCAATTTGTTTATGCCTTTGAGTTGGCTAAAGCAAACTCTCGCGTTGTGGGGATCAACTTAGTTGCGCCCGAAGATAATCCGGTGGCCCTGCGCGACTACCAGCAACAAATGCAGATGTTGCAATTTCTAAAAACGCAGTTTCCGGAAGTCAAAATTTCTCTTCACGCAGGGGAATTAACCCTGGGCTTAGTGCCACCGAATGATCTGCGTTTTCATATTCGTCAAGCGGTGGAAGTGGCTCAGGCCAGTCGCATTGGCCATGGGGTGAGCATTCTCTATGAAAACAACCCCTTTCAACTGATGGCAGAAATGCGCAAACGGGGGGTGTTAGTCGAAATTTGCCTCACCAGCAATGAGGTGATTTTGAATGTGGCTGGCAACCAACATCCCTTCCGCGAATATCTGGCGGCCGGTGTGCCGATGACGTTGGCTTCCGATGATGAGGGCATTGCTCGCATTGATTTGAGCAACGAGTATGGATTGGCAATCTTGCGCTATCAGTTGAGCTATGCCGATCTCAAACGGTTGGCGCGCAATAGTTTGGAATATAGTTTCCTCTCGGGAGTCAGTCTTTGGAATTCGTCAAATTTTGACGCAGTGACTGCCGCCTGTGCCCAAGATTCGCCCAACGCTGCTTCCATTTCGGCGGGTTGTCGGGGCTTTTTGGCCCAGAGCGATCGCGCCCGGGTGCAGTGGAAACTTGAATCGGAGTTTGCCCAATTTGAAGCCTTGCCCTCGTTCCGTACGGGCCCCTAGTGCAGGAAATTCACGATTTGCCTACGCCCGATTTGCTTACGGTTGAAAGAGCTGGACTAGATCGATCGCGCAGTCCGGGAAAGCCAGCGGGGCGATCGGGCGATCGCTCACCGTTTCCTCTTGGCTGTAGCGGCCCGCTTCCGGTTGCCGGAACACCACCACCCGCCGATTCACCAAATCCACCACCCAATATTCCGGAATTCCCACCCGCGCGTAGAGATCTCGCTTATGGGTTAGGTCGGTTTTCAGGGTCGATCGGGCAATTTCAATCACCCAAAACAAA
This sequence comes from Limnothrix sp. FACHB-406, assembly GCF_014698235.1. NCBI lineage: Bacteria > Bacillati > Cyanobacteriota > Cyanophyceae > Pseudanabaenales > Pseudanabaenaceae > Limnothrix > Limnothrix sp. FACHB-406. The sequence continues at coordinate 129,018 of NZ_JACJSP010000012.1, forward strand.
TCCGCCGCGCCGGGATGTCGTTGGACAAATTGGGATCGATCGCCCCGCACCACTGCAATATCCGGCTCCGGTTCCGAATGGTCTAGGGTAATCGGTCGCGCTTCCCGCACATAGGCTCGCCCCCGCAGGCGATCGCGCAGCCACTCCGCCAGGGTTTCGCCGCGATAGGTATGCTCCGGCCCTTCCGGTGACATTTCAATAATTTGCCCGTTCAACAGTTCCACACGGCGATCGACCAGCAGGCCCGCCGCGATCATTTGGTGATATTCCGCCACAGTCCATTGCGCCAGGGTCAACATAGGCGACCAGTTTCGATCGGGGAATTTCCCCCAGTCTATCAACAGGTTTGATGGCCTAGGGCGCGGCGTTTTGGGTCTCGACTAGGGCGGCAAATTCCGCGAGAGACTGCCGCAATCGATCGCCCGCCACTTCACTCAAATCATTGTGGCCGGCACCAGCGATCCAGAGCGATCGCTTCATTCCGGGAGCAGCGGCGTAGAGTTGCTGCCCGTGGGACCAATTAATCGTTTGATCCTGTTGACCATGAATGACTAAAACGGGCGATCGCACCTGGGCCAACTTACTGTGATTGGTGAACTTATCAAAGGGGAAAATCGCAATCGGCAACACCACCCGAAAAGCAGAGGTGAAAGTGCTTTCCAAAATTAAGCCTCCCACCGGATGCCGTCGCGCCAACTCCGTGGCCGATCCGCCCCCGAGCGATTGCCCATAAACCAGAAGATTGCGCGGCGCAATTTTCAAAGTTTGGGTGAGATATTGATATGCCGCTTCCGCATCTTCATAGGCATTGGCCTCGCTGGGGCTGCCGTCACTGGTTCCATAGCCACGATAATCGTAGGCAAACACCGGATAGCCCCAGTTATGTAACTGAAACAGCCAGGACCGAATTTGCCCCAAGTCACTGGCATTACCGTGAATATAAAGAATGGTCGATCGGGCGTTTTTCTGTGGCAAATAAAGGGCTGAAATTTTTTCCCGAGGATTGACCGGAATTTTCAAAATTTCAGGACTGTCAACATAGCTCGGCGGCGGTGGCAAGAAGATCATGCTATCCGCCCGAAAGAAGACATACAGCGTAATTGCCACATAGACAAAAACAATCGATCGAATCAATCGCTGCCAACTCAGTTCACCAATTAACAGCGATCGCAACTGGGAAGACCACATTACCAGTGACCCATTTTGATTTTTACAAGCTAGTTTGACCGATGGTCGCCGCCCGCGGCCCGCCAACCGGCCACCCGCACCACAGGCAGCCAAGAGGCCGGTTTCGATCGGCTTGCGACTTTAGCAACATCAAGGTTGTAAAATATCGCCTCAAGACTGGCCTTACAGTCGAGAGAGTCGAACCACTAGGTGAATTGCCCATGACCGCCACAACCCCCGCACCCACGACCACGCCTGCGTTTTGCGACGGCATTCAATACTTCGGTGCGCCTTGGCCCGAATTTGACACCCTGGGTGCTGCGCCAGCCGTGGATGCGACCACAGGGGCGATCGCCAGTCCGAGCGATCGAGCGGCGGCCTTCCAAACTCTTCTGGCGGCCGATGCCCTGCGCTACCTGACCGTGCAAATGACCGCCAGCAAGGAATCGGGCCACCCCGGCGGCTATGCCAGTTCCGCCGATGTGATGGCGGCGCTGATCATGCTGGGCTACAAGAACTTCACCACGGAAGTGGGCCACCATGCCCCCGGTTTCTATTCTCAGGTGTTCTTGGATCGATCGCTCGAAGCCATGGGCATCACGACGGTACAGCAACTGCGCGATCGGTTCCGGGAAACCCACGGTCTGCTGGGTCACCTGTCCGGTCAAATCCCCGGCTTGCTCGCCCCCGCCGGCCCCCTCGGCCAGGGTCAGCACTTCGCCATGGCCGGCGCAAAGCTGTTTCCCGGAACCCTCTTCCCCGTGACGATCGGGGATGGCGGCCTGGGCGAACCCTACATCATGAGCAGCTTTGGTCACTTCAACACCGCCTATCCGCAGGCCACCAACTTCCTGCCGATCTTGGTTTGGAACGGCTACAGCCAAGAGCACCACAGCATGGTCTCCACCAAATCCAACGCCGCCATGGAAGCCTACTGGCGCGGCAATGGCTTTGAAGAAGTGGTGCTGCTGGATGCCAAGGCTTTCGACGATGCCGACCAACCGGGCGATTACGTCGATAGCACCCAGTTCTCCTTTGCCCAGCGGTTGGTGTTTGCCCAGGCGGTGCTGGAAGCCACTGACAAGGCGGCGAAACTGGCCTTGGGTGGCAAGCTGACGGTGCTGATCATCAAGCAACTGAAGGGGGCGGGTGTCCACAAGCGCGGGGCCCAATCTCACAACCTCTATCCCGGCGACAACCTGGAGCGGGACTACATTGTGGCGGCCCTGAAGGAGCGGGCCCTGTCGCCGGAGGCTTGGCAACTGGTGCGGACGAATTTTGAGCGATCGGGCGGTGGCCCCGGCTCCCAAGTGGCCGTGACCGAAAGCGTCCGCCCCTTGGCAGATTTGGGCAAGCTGAACCTGGTGGAATTCCCCGCTGGCGAAAAGAAAGTTTCGACCACGGCCATGGGTGATCTGGTGGTGCAAGTGGGCAAGGCCGACCCGGACTTCATCGTCACCAACGCCGACGGTAACGCCGCTTCGGGGATCAACAACATCAACGTGGGCCTGAAGATCGTTCACCCCACCACCGACCCCATCTATTTCCAACAGCCCGATGGTCAGGTCTATGAACCCCTGAACGAAGATGCCTGCGCCGGGTTGGCCGTGGGTCAAGCGCTGTTTGGGGCGCGATCGCTCTGGTGTTCCTACGAATCCTTCGCGATCAACGGGCTGCCGATTTGGCAAACCGTCACCCAAGCCATGGCCGAACTGCGCCGCCCCACGCCCGCCACGGTCTGCCTGTTCACGGCGGGCGCGTTGGAGCAGGGCCGTAACGGCTGGACACACCAACGCCCGGAAATCGAAAACTACTTCGCGGCGATGATGCGCAACGGCAACATCTTCCCGCTGTTCCCCTGCGATGCCAACAGCACCCAAGCTTGTTATGAGTGGGCGCTGGCTCAGGTGAATAAGGGGATCACAATTACGGTCAGTAAGTCGCCGTTGCCGATCGTCTCGACCTTTGAGCAAACGCGCCAAGCCTTGCAGGATGGCGGTTTTGTGTTGCAAGAAACGCCCGGTGAGAAAACCGTGGTCTTGGCGGTGATTGGTGACATGACGCTGACTCCGGCGATCGCGGCGGCGGAACAGTTGGCGGCCCAGGGCATTGGTTCGCGGATTGTGGCGGTGATTAGCCCCCGTCGCCTCTACCGATCGACTGATGTGGCGGTGGAGATGTGCTCGGAGCCGGATGCGCATTTTGTGGATGATGCGACGTTCGATCGGCTCTTTGGCGGTGATGCGTTGTTGGGCGTGACTGGCGGTACGAGTGCGATGCTGGAGCCGATCGTCCTGCGTAGCACGGCCCCGCGCGATGTGTTCGCCTGGAAGCGCGGCGAAACGACGGCGACCGCTGGCCAACTGATGGGCCTCAACGGTCTGACGGCGGAGAACCTGGTAAAACGGGCGATCGCGCTGTTGGGCTAGGGCTGTAACGATCCCAGGGCGATCGTTGCGGTAACAGTCCTATAAGTGGGGGTATTATCCTGCAACTGCGGGATAATACCTTTTTCACCAAAGACAGTCTAAGGAATGGTTAGGTTGCAGAGTTACTGGTTGAGGCTGTACTTCGAGCTTATCTGTAAGCCTTTTAACGCTAATTTGAAACTTGAGTTAGTACAGGTTGGAATCCAGGTTTTAGAAACTATGCTGACACGCTTAGACAAAGTACGGCAACTACAAAACATACTTATTAATCGTGCAACAGGTTGTGATGCCTGTGACGAAGAGTACAGTAAACTTCGCTTAGAGTTATTAAGGGATAGTTCAGTCAGAGATATTCTTCCTCAGTTTGTTAAGACTTGCGATGAACTTTCAAAGTTCTGGGGTTTCATTAAATCAAGGTTCAGTACTTACCAGGAACGGCGAATGTTTATATGGGAAGAATTTAGTTTATTAATTGCTTCTTTAGAACAAAATATTGGTACGGCTCATCCAGCAGATGATGATATCTCCGCTATTCTTATCAATTTCGATATTGAAAATGTTCACATTGCTTGGCAAAAAGCGCTTGAACGTCGCAATGAAGATCCAGAAGCAGCAATTACTATGGCACGTACATTAATCGAATCAGTTTGTAAACATATTTTGGATGAAGCAGGTATTGCTCATAGTGATAAAGATGACTTACCCAAACTCTATAAAGAAACTGCCAAACAACTTAATATGGCTCCTGAACAACATCAAGAAGAAATCTTTAAGCAAATTCTTGGTGGTTGTCAAACAGTAATTCAAGGGCTTGGTACTTTACGCAACAAGCTGAGTGATGCTCATGGCAAAGGTAAAAAAGCTGTTAAACCTTCTCCTCGACATGCTACCCTTGCCGTCAATTTGGCAGGTTCAATGGCAGCATTTTTGGTTGCAGCTTGGGAAGAGCGATCGTTGAAAGCGACCTAACAACCTGGACTGATGAGCCTCAACGGTCTGACGGCGGAGAACCTGGTGAAACGGGCGATCGCACTGCTGGGCTAGGGCTGTGACGATCCCAGGGCGATCGTTGCAATAACAATTCTATAGGTGGGAGTATTATCTTGCAGTTGCGGGGTCGTACCTCTTCCATATAAGTTAGACTATAACTGCTTGATACAAATCTAAGGAAATCCGGATAAAGTAGCCGTATGCTACCTTGATTAGCAAATCCATTATGGGGGCTGAAGCCTAATTATTCTCGTGGGCAGTGCCGTAATTCAGTAATGATGAGCTAGTGAAAGTTCTACGGTATAAGCAATCATTTACCGAAACTTCACAAGCACTGCCGGATTTCACAAGGCAGATGCGCTGTTTTGGCAGGTTTCGATAGTTCTTAAACTGATCTAACATTCTAGGATTACGAGGTTGGGAGTTCATGAATCTTAGAAAATCCTGGACACGAGATGAACTTATTATCGCAATGAATTTGTATTGCAAGTTATCATTTGGCCAGTTTCATCACAAAACACCGATCATCATAGAGGTTGCTGCAAAGCTCGGTAGAACGCCTAGTAGTCTAGCAATGAAACTCAGCAATTTTGCCTCTCTTGATCCAGTACATCAAGCACGTGGTATTCGAGGGTTGAGTGGAGCAAGTAAGGCTGACCAAGAAATTTGGGAAGAATTTGCAGCAAACTGGGAACAGTTGGGAACGGAAAGTGAGGAGCGTTTTCAAGAGTTAGTTGGGTTTGAACCTTCTATTCTTAATCAAGCGCTTATCAAGCAAAAGTCTAAAACATCTAAGCCACCTTCAACCAAATATCCTCCAGATCGAGGCATAGAGGCAACGGAAGCCCAAGTTATAACCAAAATTAGGATTGGGCAAAACTTTTTTCGACAGATGGTTTTGTCATCATATAGCAACCGTTGTTGTATCACCGGAAATCCTATTTCAGAACTGCTAATTGCAAGCCATATTATTCCTTGGCGTGAACAATCAGAGCATCGTCTTAATCCTCATAATGGATTGTGTCTTGCACGCACTCATGATGCTGCCTTTGATCAGGGATTAATCACATTTGATGAAAATTATAATTTAGTTCTAAGTCGCTGTCTTCAAGAGTTTCTACCTGAAGAAACACTAGAAATTAACTTTGTTTCTTATGCTGGTAGTCAACTACGGCTGCCTGAAAAGTTTCATCCTGAACCAGATTTTCTTCGTTTTCATCGAGAAGAAGTTTTTCTTGGTGCTTAATTTACTAGTGATAAGTTAGTGGATCCAGTGATAAGTTAGTGGATAATGTGCATAACGCTCGATTAATCGTCTCTTTGGCGATGATGTGTCGTTGGGTGTGACCGGCGTGCTGGTTCCACAGTACGGCCCCGATGTGTTCGCCTGGAAGCGCGGCGAAACGACGGCCACCGCTGGCCAACTGATGAGCCTCAACGACCTGATGGCAGAGAACCTGGTGAAACGGGCGATCATTGCAGCCGAATGAATTGTTAGCCGTCTTAGACTTCAGCCTTGCCTCCTCTGTCGCCCTCAAAAAAATGCTTGAATTAAGCGATAAGCTCAAACCATCCTGATAAGCCACTGTAAGATCATTTGTCCTTGTATGACGATGGCAAACCTACCCCACTTCATTCAATATCAAGGCAGCCAGAAGTGCTGAATCTAAACACAAAACTTCATACTCTAGGCAACAAGAGTTTCTGGCAGTAAATCATAGCTCCAATGACTGATTGAGCCATAGCGACCGAGTACAACTTGCAAATATCGCAATTTATCTAGTAGC